>JBDTIQ010000214.1:0-8004 GCA_039936335.1 Chthoniobacterales bacterium | reverse complement strand
CACGATCGTCTCGAAGTTTACGAACTCCTCGCGCTCGCCGCGGAGGCGAGCGAGTCCGAGATCGCCTGTCGCGATTCGTTTTGGAAAGGTCTCGTCTATTTCCGCGAACGCCGCTGGGCCGAGGCTTTCGCGGAGTTCAATCGCGCGCGGCGCGAAGAGGTCCCGCAGGATGAACCGCTGCAATGGTATCTGCGCCGGCTCGAGCCGCTCGTCCTCCACATGACGACGGAACCGGCGCCCTCCCTCGACCCGCTCGCGCCGCGATGAAGCGCTTCGAATACCCCGCGGCGATCCGTGATCTCGTCGTGCAGTTGCGGCAAATGCCCGGCGTCGGACCGCGTTCGGCCGAGCGCATCGCCCTCTGGATCGTGCAGGCGCGCGGGCCGCAGCCCGAAGGAATTGCGCGCGCCATCGCGGATGCGCGCACGGCGATTCACCCCTGCCGGCTCTGTGGTTTTTTCGCGACGGCGGAGCTTTGCGAGATCTGCGCGGACGCGTCGCGCACGGAGGGATTGCTCTGCGTGGTCGAACAGCCGACGGATATTCTGCCCCTGGAAAAGACGAGCGCGTTCCGCGGGAAATATCATTCGCTCGGCGGAAGAATTTCGCCGCTCGATCGCATCGCGCCGGAGGATTTGCGAATCGCGGAGCTGATCGAGCGCGTGGAGCGGGAAACGCCTAACGAGATCATCTTTGCGCTCGCGGCGGACGTCGAGGGAGAGGCGACCACGCATTATCTCGTCGATCTCCTGCAGAAATATCCGGCGCAGCTCACGCGCCTCGCACATGGCTTGCCCGCCGGCGGCGGCTTGGAATCGGCGGACGAGCTCACCCTTTCCCGAGCGCTTTCCGGCCGAACGCAGCTCTGATCTTAACGCGTGTGCGCTCTCCGGGCCGAAACGAAACCCGCGGTTGACGCTCCAGCGGCGGAGCGGTAGGCTCGCTCCCCAGTCACGGGAAAATTTTTAAATTCAACAGGATCAGGAGAAAGAAATCGTCATGCCAGAAGTGATCGTTCGTAAGGGTGAGCCAGTGGACCGCGCCTTGAAACGGCTCAAAAACAAGCTGGACGCCGAGGGAATTTTAGAAGAAGTGCGCCGTCTGCGCGCCTTTGAAACGCCTTCGCAAAAGACCCGTCGCAAGGCGAAAGCCAACGCGAAACGCGGCCGCGCTAAGTTCCGTTTCAATCCCTCGTAGCCGTTCGCCTTTCGCAAGCTACCGCTCGCAACCGTAAGAAGCTGTCATCCTGATACCGCAGTCGCGGAAGAAGGATCTCTGATTTTTTCCCGCACTCGGACGCTCGAAGCGAGAGAGAATCAGAGATTCTTCGCTTCGCTCAGAATGACAATCAAGAGAAGCGCGGCTGGGTGAACATCGGCGGGAGTAGGCCCCAGGCGGAGTGATCCCCGTCGGGGAAACAGGTGGAGCGAGTGTCCTTATTCGCGGCTCTTACTCGCACTCACAGACGGCCCGGAAACCGAGATCGTTGCAGGAGTAGTTCGGCACGTTCGCTCCGCGGGTGGTCGCACGCAGACTGTTGAACCGCGACTTCCAACTGCCGCCGCGGTAAACGCGTTTCGCGCCGGTCTTTGCTCCGCGCGGATTCGTCTTCGGCGTGCCGCGATATGGTTCGAGAAAATCGCCGCACCATTCCCAAACGTTTCCCGCCATGTCTTCCACTCCGAACGGGCTCGCGCCGATCGGGAACGCTCCCACCGGTGAACTTTCGGGAAAACCATCGTCGATCTCGTGGTCGCTCCAGGCGAAGACCGTGTTGCGATCGGCAAAATTCGCGAGGTCGCCGCGACCTTCCTGCGCGCCCCACGGATATCTCCGGCTCTCAGTGCCGCGCGCGGCATATTCCCATTCCGCTTCACTCGGCAGGCGATACTTCCGGTGCTCGCGCGAAGAGAGCCATTGGCAAAACTTCATCGCTTCCGTGCTGCTCACATAAACCACCGGATGCCGGTCGCCGGCGCCAGGCGCGCGTTTCCGCGCGTGACTCGGGTCGAACATCTCGTATTGCGAATTCGTGATCGGGTGGCGCGAGATGTAGAAACGCGTCAGGGTCACGGGCGTGACCGGGCGTTCGTTAGGCGCGGCCTCGGGGGCGTCGCTGCCCATCTGGAAAAATCCCGACGTCACGAACAGCATTTCGGCGCCGATCGAGCTGTTGAAGCGCTGAAATCGCGCCCGTTCACCTGCGACATCGATCACGGCCGCTGCCGCCACTCCGGGCGCGGTCGAGGGCGCCCCGACTTTGGGCGCGATTTTCACCGCCAGTTTCGGCGTTGGAGCCTCCGCGCTCATCCCGTCGATTTCTTCGAGGTAAAGATCGACTAAATCCTCCGCGTCGCCGGGGTCGAGACCGAGGTTTTCAGCGACGTTGATAAAAGCATCGCGCTGATCATCGGTCATGCCGTCGCTGTCGAGAGCGCTGAGCCGGAGCATGCGCATAAAGTCTTCTGTGGGGTCGAGCTTCGCGCTCGCATTGCTCCCGTCGGCGGGCGCGAGTCCTTGTTGCGGCACGACCCGAACGGCGCCGGAGGTGACGAGTTCGTCCTCGATCAGCTCTTTCATCCGCTCGTCGCCGAGGCCGTTGTCGCGCCCGAATTGCAGGAGCGTTTCCTCCTCGTGCGGGAGGAGCGTTTTATCGTTCAGCGCGAATGCCAGATATTTGCGGAACTCGGCGATCGCCTTTTCCTCGGCGCGCGCCGCGAGCTCCTCGTCCATCTTCTGGCGACGCTCGGGATCGAGCAACTCCACTCGCGCCTCGGTCAGGTAACGCGACGATTCTTCCAGGCCCGACCGCAATAACTGCGCGAGTGGGTTGCTCGGCTGATTCTTCAGCGGCAATTTCTTTTGCCACCAAAGAAGCAGTTCCCGAAAGCGTTCCTCGATCAGCTCGTTGCTCGGGTTCGAGCTCGAATCGAGGCAGAGTCGCTCGTAAAGATCCGGCGAGCTGTAGCGATTCCAGCCATCCCATTTGCGCGGATCATCCGGCAACGGGATCGGAAAAGTGATCGCCGCCTCGGGCATCAGGCGATCGTTAGTTGACCCAGAGCCTGGGTCGCGCGGTCAAGTTCTCCCTCGGTCAGGCCGGTTTTACGCTCGATCGAAACCGTCGCGCTATTTCCGCAGGCCTGGACTGCGACTTCGAGGACTTGATTGGCGTTGTATTCGTAGGTGAGCTCGACGGGCGAGCCTTTCGGAAGGAACGGCGGAAGTTCGACATCGCAAATGCCGAGCGGCGTGCACTCGGTTGGAAGCGTGCTTTCCCCTTCGACGATGCGCACGATCGCGCGCTGCATGTTGGCGGTCGCGGTGCCGAAGGAATTCTTCGCCGTCGCGGGCATCGCCGTCATTTTGCGGATCATCGGGAAAACGTATTCCTCGAGCTGGGTTTCATCCCAGAGGACGACGCCGAGCGTGTGGGAAGTGATGTTGCGCACCTGGATGAGACCGCCTTCGCGAGTGGAAAATTGCTGGCGCGTTTCGGCCGGGAGCATTTTCTCACCGGAGATTTCTTCTTCGTGCAGAAGCGAGAGGACGGCCTGAATTGCAGCGCCGACGGCGACGGCTTCGTCGGGATTCACATCTTCCGCGAGCGGGACCGAAGAGAGGCTTCCGATCATCGCCCGCACCATCGGCATGCGCGTCATGCCGCCGACGAGGAGAATCTTGTTCACTTCGGACCATTCCATTTTCGCCTCGCCCATCACGATCTCGCAGATCGCCTTGCACTTCTCGATGAGGTGGCGCGTCATTTTTTCAAACTCTTCCCGCGTCAGCTCGAGCTTGATGCTCTTGCCGTTGTGATTATGCACGAGCGTCGTCTTCGGGCGGCTCGAGAGCTGGATCTTCGCGGCGAGCGCGCGGCTTTGCAGGTCCTGGTAAGATTGCAGATCGAGCAGCGGGTTTTCCCCGTGCGCGCGGTCGAATTCCTCCGCGACCCAGTTCACGATCACGTCGTCCCAATCCTTGCCGCCAAGGCGGTGATCGCCGTTGGTCGCGACCATTTCGAGACGATGCGACACGATGCGCATCAAGGTCACGTCGAATGTGCCACCGCCCAGGTCGAAGACGAAAACTGTCTGATCTTCATCCAGCTTATCGAGGCCGTAAGCGAGCGCGGCCGCGGTCGGCTCGTTAATGATCTGGAGAACGTTGAGGCCCGCGAGACGACCGGCCGTGATCGTCGCGGTCCGCTCGGAGTCGTTGAAATAAGCCGGCACCGTGATGACCGCGTCGGTCACCGGAACCTTGAGATATTTTTCCGCATCGGCCTTTAGCTTCTTCAGGATGAGCGCGGAGAGCTCTTCGGCGGAGTAGTTTTTCGCATCGAACTCGCGATGGAACTGCTGCTTCGATTTGCCCATTTCGCGTTTCACGAAATCCACGATTTTTTCCGGCTCGGCTACGGTGTTGTTCTTCGCGACGGTGCCGACGATGGCGTTCGTGCCGTCGAAAAGAACGACCGAAGGGGTGATCCGTTCGCTCTCGGCGTTTGGGATGATTTGTGGCTTTCCGTAGGCGTCGATGTGGGCGACGGCCGAGAAGGTCGTTCCGAGATCGATTCCGACTGCTTTGCGATTGGTCATGATTTTAAGAGGATGTTGGTATGCCTGAAACCCAGCGTGGTGCCTGTGTGAATGCAGATTTCGTGCCCGTTGCGGAAACAATCGGCAGAAGTTTGTTTTGGCGGAGCGCCGCGCCGAATTTTGTCATCCTGAGCCGGCGAAGCGCGGTCGGAGGATCTCGCAAGCGTCGTGCGACGTCGCTCTTGCAAATCAACCCGAGCAACGCTTGCGAGGTCCTTCGACTTCGCTGCGCTGCGCTGCGCTCAGGATGACAGCACCGTTAGGCAGCCGCCTGACTACGCCGCCGGTCCGTCTGAGTTCGGAGGCGTTTCCTCCGGAGCAGCAAAACGCCTAACGACTACTTCCTCGGCCCGCAGCACTTTGTCGCGCCACAGAAAGCCGCGCTTCAGCCGTTTCACGATGCGGCCGTCTTCTTCCGCCGAGTTGGCTTTCTCGATCGAAATGACCCGATGCAAGTTGCGATCGATCGTCTCTTTCGGTTCGATCTCGGTCACTTCCAGTCGGTGAAAAATCTCCACCAGGAAGTGCAGGGTGTTGTCAAGATTGTCGCGCAGCTGCGCGGCGGCGGTCCCGTTTTCTGGACTCGCGCTCGACCCGACCTGCTCCACGATCTTGCTCAGGTCATCGAAGAGGACCACCAGATCGCGGATCACCGGTTTCTGGAGCGAGTCGCGCACGAAGTTGTCTCGGTAGTTGATCAACTCCTCGTGCAAGGAATCGAACAACTTCTGGTTCACCGATTCCGTCTCGCGGATCGCCGTCAGTTGCTGCTCGATCTTCTGGAAATGGAGGGCTTCGAACTGGCGTGCCATCGATTCTTCGAGCGCTTCCATCCGCTGCCCGAGCGCATGAATACCACTGATCAAAACCGAAATGCCCGACGCGAGCCGGCTTTCTTCCGTGTCCGTCGCCTGCGCGCTCAGCTCATGCATGGTTGCCGCAAAATCCGTCTCGATCTCCGTCGTGCCGTCCATTTCGTCTTAAGGTTTCGTGTAATAATGGGCGATCGCCGCGACCAGGCCGGGCACGTCGTGTTGCGAAGCTTCCGTTGCGATCGTTAGGCCGCGATCGCGCGCGGTGCGCGAGGTGATCGGCCCAATGCTCGCCACTTCCATTCCGGCCGGCCAGGCCAGACCGAGCGCGAGGAAGTTTTCGACTGTGGATGAACTCGTAAAAGTAATCATATCTGCGCCTTCGTTTGCCAGCCGCGTGCGCGCCTCCGTCCGGTCGTTCGTTTCCGCGACTGTGCGATAGGCAAAGGCAACATCGACAATGGCTCCCAAGGCTCCGAGTTCCTTCGGTAGCAGGTCTCGGGCCTCTTCGGCGCGCGCGATCAGGATGCGCAGATTTTCAATGTCGCCTTCCTTCTTGAAAGCCTTCACCACGCCTTCGGCCACGAACTCTTCCGGCTGGAGATCGACCTTCAGGTGAAACTCGCGCACCCGCGCCGCCGTCGCCGGCCCGATCGCGGCGATCCGGGCCGAGCCGAGATCGCGCGCATCGTCGTAAAGCTTGTAAAACATCTCGAAGAAAGCGGTCACGCCGTTCGGGCTCGTGAAGACGATCCAGTCGTAGCCGTGCGAATCCTGCACGAGCTCAGCGAAAGGGCGCAGGTCGCTCGGCGGGTCGATCCGGATCGTCGGGAGCTCGATCACTTCCGCGCCGAGATCGCGCAAGCGCACGCTGAGCGCGCCGGCTTGTTTGCGGGTGCGCGTGACGACGATCCGCTTGCCGGCGAGCGAACGTTCCGCGGCCCAGTTCAGCTCTTTGCCTAACGACACCACCTCACCGAAAATCGCGACGGCAGGTGGCTCGAAATTTTCCTCCACCACGCGCTGCGCGATGTCTTCGAGCGTGCCTTTGAGCACGCGCTGCCGACCGGTCGTGCCCCAGCGTACGAGCGCCACCGGGAGATCGGCGGGGACGCCGTTGTCGCGCATTTGTTGCGCGATCGCCTCGATCCGTTCGACGCCCATCAGCATCACTTGCGTGCCACCTAATTTCGCGAGCGCCGCGAAATCGATCGAGCTCTCGGTTTTCTCCGGATTCTCGTGCCCGGTGAAGAACGTGACGTGCGAGGTCATCCCGCGCTGCGTCACCGGAATGCCCGCGTAAGCCGGCGCGGCGATCGCGGAGGTCACACCGGGCACGACTTCAAAAGCGAGCTTCGCCCGCGCCAGCGCGAGCGCTTCTTCCCCGCCGCGACCGAACAAAAACGGATCGCCACCTTTCAGCCTAACGACTTCGAAACCGGCGCGCGTTTTCTCGACGAGGAGCGCGTTGATCTCATCCTGCTTGAGCGTGTGCGCGCCGGCTTTTTTGCCCGCGTAGATGATCTCGGCGTTCTCCGGCGCCCACGCGAGCATTTCCGGATTGCAGAGATAATCGTAAACCAACACCTCCGCCCGCTCGATCAGTTGTCGCGCGCGCAAGGTCACCAAACCAAGATCGCCCGGACCGGCGCCGACCAGATAACAGCGCCCCTGCTTTTTTTTCTCAGCCATAAATTAAGTGCATCAAAGTTCGCGCGACTGCTTCGGGATCAGCACTCGCGCCGCTCGTGTTTCCGACTTTCGGCACGCTCGTTTCGTCTTCGAAGATTTGCGCGCGCAGGTGCAGATTTTCGCCATCGACCTCCGCATGAACTCCCACTGGCGAATCGCAATCGCCATCGAGCAGCCGCAAAAATTCGATCTCAGCGCGGAAGGCCACGAGCGCGTCGCGATCGTTAGCTTGCTCAACGATCCGTCGCACCCGTCCGTCGTCGCGCCGGATTTGCAGTGCGATGATCGCCTGCCCGCCCGCCGGCACGAAGTCGTTAGGCGAAAGAATTTCCATCGGCACGTCGAGCCCGAGCCGTTCCAATCCGGCGCGCGCGAGAATGATTCCACTCCATGCCTCGTTCTCGCGCAATTTGCGCAGTCGCGTCGGCACGTTTCCGCGCAGGTCGACGATCGCGAGATCCGGCCGCCACAAGCGCAACTGATGCTGGCGCCGCACACTTCCCGTCGCGACCGTCGCCCCTGGCGGCAGAGTCTCCTCTTTTTTCACGAGGACATCCTCCGTGTTCGCGCGTGACAACGTCGCGACGACTTCCAGTTCTTCGCTCCGCTCACTCGGCAAATCCTTTGCGCTATGCACCGCGATGTCGATGTGCCTAACGAGAAGCTCCTTCTCGATCTCGCGCGTGAACATTCCCTTCCGGCCCGCTTTGCGATCCACGATCGGTGCGGCCGCTTTGCTCGATTCGTCACCGCTTGTGCGGATGATTTCGATCGCAACTTCCAGCTCCGGCCAAGCGCGCCGCAAAGCCGTTTCCACCAGCCGCGTCTGCGCCAGCGCGAGCTCGCTCCCGCGCGAGCCGAGGACAATTCGCTCCGTCACGATTCCGACGGCCGTAGTT
>JBDTIQ010000213.1:0-10002 GCA_039936335.1 Chthoniobacterales bacterium | reverse complement strand
GACCTTCATGACTGAAGCGTCGCCGATTTCGCCGATCGGAATGATCTCCTTGCTGCTCCCCTCGAGGACGGGCCGCGCCTGTTTCAACGCCGCTTCATCGCCGCCGATGTAGTAAACGAGCTGGCCGTTTCCCGCTGCGACCTTGCTCCCGGTAAAAGGCGCTTCGAGGAAACGCGCGCCGCGCCGCTGCACGATCTCGGCCGCCGCGCGCGTCGTCTCCGGCGCGACCGTGCTGTGCGCCAGCACGATGTGCTGCGCGTGCAAACCGGGGCTGAGCTGCTGCGCGATCGAGAGCAGCGCCTCATCATCGCCGACAAAAATTTGGATCACGTCGCAGAGCTCCGCGACCTCGACCGGCGACCCGAGAAAATTCTGCTCCGGCTTGGGCGTGCGGTTCCAAACGAAGACGCGAAAGCCGCGTTTGCGCAGGGTCGCGGCCACCCGGGTGCCGATGATGCCGAGCCCGATCAGCCCGACGTTTTTTGATTTGGAACGTGCCATGAAATTACGTCGGCAAGTTCTGGTTAATCCCGAGGCGTCGCAAACTGGATTTTGGCCGGGAGTTCCGAGACGGCCCGCGCGACCGCGGTCGCGCGGCGCTCATTTTCGAGCGCGAGCCGGATCTCCGGAGCGACTTGTTCGAACGTCATCTGCGCCGGCGGCAGCCTGTTCGTTAGGCGCAAAATGTGAAACCCGAGGCGGCTCCGAACGGGCGCGCTCGTCGCGCCGACCGCGAGCTTTTGTGCGGCTTCCCAAACGGCTGGCAACATACGTGCCTCAGCGAAATAATTCATGTCGCCTCCGATGCTTTTCGTGGCGGCGTCCTCGGAATATTCGGCCACGAGCGCGGGAAACGGCTCGCCGTTTTTCAGCCGCTTAGCGAGCGCGTTAACCAAAGCGCGTGTGTTCTTGATGACCTCATCCGGATAACCTTCCGGCGCGGCAAGAAACAAGTGGCTCGCGCGCAAGCGAAGCGGCTGCTGGAAAGCAGTGAGGTGCGCAGCGTAAAACTGGTGCAACTCCGATTCGTTAGGCGTCTTTTCTGCGGCAACCTGTGTTTCGAGCCAGGCGCGTCCGCGCAAGTTGCTCGCCACTTCCGCGCGCAAGTCGCGCAGACTTAACCCGGCGTTTTCGAGCAGCGCGTTCCACATCTTCTCGTTAGGCAGCTGCGCGCGCAGCAACTCCATTTCGTGATCGATGGCCGCTTCGCTGACCGATTGGTTCGCGGTCACCGACGCGAGCTTCGCCCGATCGACCGTGCCCGCGCCATCGTGCTGATAAATCCCACGCCGATCGACGAGCGCCTGCAGTTCTCCGAGCCTAACGAGTCGCCCAAGCCACGCTCGGAAAACGAAGTTGGTCGTCAGGTATTCTCCGGCCACGACGCCGGCCAACAGCGCGAGCGCCACGAGGAGCACGCGCTTCATCGAAATGCCATTTCGGCGAGGTAATACGCCGTCACCGCGCCGACCGTTTGCAGGCTCTCGGCGCTCAACTTATCCATCGTGTCCTCCGCCGTGTGCCAGGGCGGATAATCGAAATCGATCAGGTCGATCGTTGGAATGCCGATCTCATTCAGCGCGTTATGATCGTCGAGCGTGTTCGAGGTCGCGTAGGTGAAATGGTCGCGCGCGTTGAGCGCCACGGCCGCTGCGAAAATATCGCGCGTCAATTGCTCCGGCGAATCGGGCGACAACGTAATCGTGAGATTGCGGTCGCCGATCATGTCCCACAAAATCCCGCCGCGATAACGCTTCGTCGTGCCGGTTTTCTTGATCTGTTTCGCGAAATAACGGCTGCCGTAGAGGCCGTCGTTCTTGCTGTAACCATTGTAGGCTTCCTCGCCATCGAAGAAGACAAGTTCGATATGCGACGCGAGCCGCGGATGGAGGCTGAGGACGCGCGCCATTTCGAGCAGCGCGCCGGTGCTCGAGCCGCCGTCATCCGCCCCGACAAATCGAATCGAGTCGAAACTCTTCGTGTCGTAGTGCGAGCAGAGCAGGAAAAGTTTCCCGCGCTTTGACTCGTTAGGCTGGCGCGCGATCAGGTTAACAAAGGCGACTTTGCCGCGCGGTGTGTCGTCGGTGAACGTCTGCAATTCCACCTGCCAGCCGAATTTCTCGAGCTGCTCCTTAATGTAAACGCGCGCGTCTTTGAGCGCGGCGGAGCCGGGTGGGCGCGGCCCGAAATCGACCAGCTTCTGCGTCTGAGCGAGCGCGTTTTTGCCGGAGAATTCGAGCCACGGCTCTCCGTAAGTTTCCCGGCGCGACCCCCGGAAGAAAAGGAAGACGACCAGCGCCAGAAGCGCGACGGCGAGGAGCGCGTAGCCGCCCCAGCGTTGCCATGGGGCCGCCAGCCCATTCCGGCCGACGCGCGTTTTTCGAGTCGAGGTCATGCCCAGGCTGGAGGGACGACCGCCGTGTCGTCCGAGTTTAACCTGTGTCGACGGCGGCCGACCGAACTCGAACGGGACCCGCCGTGGTGGGCAGGCTCTGCGCGTCCCTCCCTACGCGACTCTTCGTTAGGCGTGGAACAGGCTCTAGGCATCGGGCGGCAGGCCGAGCTTCTCGATCACGCGCTCGAGGTCGTCGGGTCCGTAATACTCGATCTCGATCCGGCCGCGTTTCTCCCCGGGATGAATCGTGACGTGGGTGGCGAAATGTTGTTGCAGGCGATTTTCGAGTTCGCTCATCGCGGCGTCGGGCACGCTGACGCCACGTTTCTTGCGCGGCGTGGCCGTTCCCCGGCCGAGCTGGCGCGAGACCATGCGTTCCGTCGCGCGGACGGTCGAGCTTTGGCGCAAAACGGTGTCGGCGACGGCGCGTTGTTCTTCGTGGTTTTTTAACCCGAGAATCACCTTCGCGTGGCCGACGGAGAGCAAACCCTGCACGACCCAGCTCTGCACCTGCTGGTCGAGATCGAGCAGGCGCATCGCGTTGGCGACCGAGGCACGGCTGCGTCCGACCTTTTGCGCGATGTCGTCCTGGCGCATGCCGAATTCGCCCGCGAGTCGCGCGTAGGCTTCGGCTTCTTCGATCGGGTTGAGATCGGCGCGCTGGAGATTTTCGATCAGGGAAAGCTCGAGCACCTCGAGATCAGTCGCCTGCCGGACGATGACCGGGGCTTCCGTGAGGCCGACTTCTTTCGAGGCGCGCCATCGGCGTTCACCGGCGATCAATTCGAAGGTGTCGTTGACCCGCCTCACGATCAGCGGCTGGATGATGCCGCGCTGCCGGATGGAGCCGATTAGTTCGTCGAGCGCTGCGCGATCAAACTCGCGCCGGGGCTGGAGCGGGCTCGGAACGATGCTCGTTAGGCTGACGAGCTGGACCCTTTCCCCGGGCTCCGAGTCGACGGCGCGCAAGGCGGGGCTGGTGGCGCTGATGAGCGCGCCGAGACCTTTACCGAGACCGGATTTTGCCATGGCGCTGAGGCTATCGGAGCGCGTCGGGGAACGCAAATGTTACCCCAGCGTTAGAGGTGCGAGCGGGTTTTTCCGGGGAGCACAGGCCGTTGGTCTGTCGCATCCGGCGGCTCGCCGGATGCATTTTTGCTCGAAGAGCAACTGGTGGAGCGACGCGGCGCTTTTGCTTCAGGCGCCGCGAGTGTTCGGCGCGAGCCGCGCCGAACAACAGGCCAGCGGCCTGTGCTCCCCGGAGTCTGCGCGCGACGGATTTCGATGAACGAGCGCTTTGCCTAACGACCGAGCGACTTGGCGATCGCTGCGGCGCAGTCCGCGAGGAGGCGGCTCTCGGCGGCGACGACGGCGGCGTAGCCATCGCCCTGGATCGGTTCGCGGAAGCTGCCGCTGCCGTGCGCGATCGTGCCACCGCTGGAAGTTTGAATGCGCCAGTCGACCTCGAGGATGGCGTCGCTCCCGCTGATGCCGTGGAATTGCCGAACGTTCAGGGCGACGCGGCGCGCGGGCGTGCGACCCGATGGCCACGGATAGGTGAGGACTTCACGCGCGCCGAGTTGAGCCTGCAAATCGCGCGCAAGCACGGCCGCGATGTTGTCCTGGAGCGAGCCGGCCCAGCTCACGTTCGGCGGGATTTGGAATTCGTTAGGCCCGCTCTGAAAGACGAGCTCGCTCCGATCGATATAGCTCGGCAGCGCGATCGGGCCGACGCCGAGGCTGACCGAGCGATCGCCGCCGCCGGAGGTCGCAGCGGGCTCGGCGCTGAGGCGGTAATATTCCTGTTTCGAGCCGCAGCCGCCGAGAAGAAGCGCCGCGATGAGCGCGAGCGCGCCGTGGAAACAAGTGGTTCGCATCATCAGTGATTACTCCCTTTCGGCGGCGCTACGCTCCCCGGTTTGCCGAAAATAAGCGAGTTCGGTTTGCGGTCGAGCGTATTCGTTAGGCTGCGGAGCGAGCGCAGGGTTGCATCCAGTTGTCGCAGCGTCTCTGAGAGATTGTGATAAAGCGGTGAGTTGTCGTTGAAACCGCTCGCGGTCCTCTTCAGGTCGTCGGCCGCGGCTTTGATCGAGGCGAGGGCGGCGGAGGCGTTGTTGACGGTTTTGTCGAGCGGTAAAGCTTGCAATTTCGCGAGCAGCGCAGAGGCCTGATCCTCGATCTGCGCGAGCCCTCCGGCGGGCGCCGTGGGCAGAATTTTGTAGCCGCCAAAGTCGCGCACTTCCGCTGGTTTCGCGTCCTTTTGGTAATCGAGTTCGACGAACATCTGGCCGGTCAACAGGTTGCCCGACTTCAGGCTGGCGCGCAGGCCTTTCTCGACGCTTCGCGCGATGAAGGCCTCGGAAGCATCCCAGCCGCCGGAGATTTCCGTGATGACGTCGGGATCGATCCTGATCAGCACCGGGACGAGACGTTCGGGATCGTCCGGGAAATATTTGAACGAGACACCCTCGACCGTGCCGATGCGGATGCCGCGGAATTCCACCGGCGCCTCCGAGTTCAAACCGCGCACGCTCTCGCGGAAGAGGAGCAGGTAGGGGAGGGGGTTTTGCATCATGAATTTCTGCGTGTCCTCGAAGCTGTCGAAGAGCGTGAAGACGGTGCCGTCGGCGACCGGGACGGATTTTTCATCGGGGGCGGATTCGCTAAACGTGACGCCGCCGAGGAGGAGCGCTTCAAGGGTGCCGGTGCGCAGCTTCACGCCGTTCGCGCCGACCTCGAGATCGATCCCGCTGATGTTCCAGAACTTGCTCGACTGCCTAACGAGTTTGCCGTAGCCACCCTCGATGAAGGCGTCGAATTCCACCTGGCCGGTCTTCGGGAGGAAGGTGCGTTTCTCGATCTTGCCGACACCGAGTCCTTTATAAGTGATGGGCGAGCCGGGATCGATTCCGCCGGCGTCCTCGGCGATTAACTTAATGTGCAAACCGGGGACGCCGTTGGGCGTCACCGGCGGCTGTTCCAGGCCGACGAAATTGTAGCGCTCTTTCTTCGAGAGGCCCGGCTCGAGCTCAATGTAGTTGCCGGAAACGATCGTGCTCAGACCGGAAATGCCGGAGGCGCCGTAGCGTGGCCTAACGACCCAGATCTGCGTGTCCTGCACGAGCAAATCCTCCGCGTCGCTCGTCATTTGCATGGTGACTCTGACTTTAAGTTTATCGGTCAGCTGCACTTTCTCGACGGTGCCAATGTTGACGCTGCGGCAGAGCACGGGCGTTTTCCCGGCGACGATGCCCTCTGCCGTCTCGAAGCGGGCGGTCACTTCCGGTCCGCGGGCAGAGTAATATTTCCAGACAAGAAAAAGCCCGAAGAGCGCGGCGACCACGGGAATGATCCAGACCGCGGAAAAGTGGTGCTTCTTCGGTTTCACGACCCGCGCGACGGGCGGGTCTTTCGGTTTTGGCTCGGTGCTCATCGCGTTTCGTTAGGCGTGAGGTCGGGCGATTGTTTCTCCGCGGCGGCGTCCCAGATGAGACGCGGATCGAAGCTGATCGCGGCGAGCATAGTCAGGATCACGACGGAGGCGAAAGAGAGGGCGGCGTGCCCCACATGAATCGAAATGACGGAGCCGAGCTGCACGACCGCGACGAGGATCGCGACGACAAAAATATCGACCATCGACCAGCGACCGACCACTTCCGTGATGCGGTAAAGCCGGGTCATGCCGAACGGATGCCGGCCGAGCCGAGCGGCAAGACAAAGCCAGAGAAGCGCGATGATTTTCAACACAGGAATCATGACGCTCGCAGTGAAAATAATGATCGCCACCGGATAATCCTTCGTCTGCCAGAACTGAATGACGCCGCCGACGATCGTGTTCGTCTGGGTGCCGGTGATCGATTCGACCTTCAGGATGGGGAGGAGATTAGCGGGAAAATAGAGGAGCAAAGCCGAGAGCGTGAGGGCCAGGGTGCGCTGCAAGCTGGCCGGATTGCGCAGGTGCAAACGCGCGCCGCAGCGCGGGCAATATTCCTGCTCGATCGCGTCGACCCGGCCGCAGGCGTGGCAGAGCGCGAGGCCGCGGGCGGCAGCCGATCCGGGATAAAATTCACTCACGGTCGATCGCCTCCAGCCGCGCCCAAAGTTCCCGGTAATCGATCGAGGAAAGCGCGGCCGTGAGGCAGATAATCAATCCGACGAAAGCCCAGAAAGAGATGCCGAGCGTGAGCGTGGCGAGCTTCCCGAGCTTGAGCAGACTAACGAGTGCGCCGAGGAGGAAGACCTCAAGCATGTTCCAGCGGCGCGCCCGATAAACCCAGCGACAGAGCAGGATCGCGCCCGGCAGCCGGCGCCCGGCGAGCAAGCCAAAGAGCAGGTAAATCAGCCCGCCGATGATGAGCGTAGGCGCGACTAACGTGAAGAGGCCCACCGCGAGGCCGAGATAGGGCGAACCTTGATGCTCGAGCCCGAAGGTGCTTTGCGAGAGGATCATCTGGCTTTCGCGGAAGCCGGCGCGGAGGGTCATGAAGGGAAAGCAATTTGCCGCCACGAAAAGGAAGGCGGCCGCGACGGTCAGCGCCGCGGCGCGCTGGAGCGAGTTGCGATGATAATTAAAAAGTGAGGCGTGACATTGCACGCAGATCACCTGCTCGCCTTCGCGCAGGGCCGGCGCGAGATAGAGCGCGTCGCAATCGGGGCAGGCGATATGTTTCGAGGAGCCGGAAGGACGCACGACTCGCACCGTAGCATCGGAGGAAAAAACGGGGTCATTTTTTCTTGCGGTTTCATCCGCGGAAAACTGTGGCTAAGTCACCTTCCGAAACGACATGCCTTGGACAGTTTCACACGCGCCGCGGTATTGCCGCTCCGCCGATTTTCACCGTGGCCGCTGGATTTCGCGGCGCTCGTGATCGGGAGCATGACGCCCGACGTCGGCTACTACATCGAGCGCTTCGATCTCGCGACGTTCGATCACACTTTGAAAGGAAGTCTCCTCGCCGGTCTGCCGGTCGGCACGCTTTTGGTGATCGCGTTTTACGTTTTCTGCAAACCGGTCGCCTACCTGTTGCCGCGACCGCATCGGCCGGCGCTTCTGCCGATTTGCCCGGACTTCGATGGCTTGCGACCGGCGCGCTGGCCGATCCTTTTGCTCTCGCTCCTGATCGGGATCTGGACGCACAACCTCTGGGACGCCTTCACGCACGACACCGGCTGGTTTGTGCAGCGGATCTGGTGGTTACGAGATTCCGTCGTGCACATGGGGTCGGGTACTCTGGATCTGCCCACTGCGCTGCAATATCTGAGCACGTTTGTCGGCGCCGTGATCGTGGCGGTCGCTTATTTCCTCTGGCTCCGTCGGCAGCCGACGAGAGGGGCTTTCGCCGACGACAGTGACACTTGGCGTTACATGCTCGGCGTTGGGATTTGCGCGCTCGCGCTGCTCATCGTCGTCCCGGCGGCGGTCCACCTCGCGCGGCCCAAACAAGGCGCGCTCTTCGTCCGGGCGGTCATTTTTCGAACAGCGACCTTCGCGCCAGAGATTGCGATTCCGTGTGGCTTGATCGCAGCGAGCGTGGCCTGGTCACGCCGCCGCCGCCATGCGACTTAAGGGTTCACCTCTTTTTTCTTCTCCGGGTGAATCTGGTGCTCCACCCAGAGCTCGACGCGTTTTCCTTCCTTTTGGAAGCCGGTGCCGAAGTCGCTCGGCCCGTATTCGAAAAGCACGAGGAAGCAAAAGGTGAAGAAGACGAAAAGAACCACCCAGAAAAGCGTGCGAATTAGTCCCACGCGGCCACGCTAGCTGACCGCTTCTGGGCGGTCAATGCCTCGTTCGGGGCGTTCGCCAGCGCGCGCCTCCCATGCTTCGTTGGCGCATGCGTGTCCCGTTGCTCGATCTCAGCGCTCAATACGAGCGGCTCGCCGAGCCGATCGGGCGCGAGTTTGAGGAAATCCTGCGCACGCAGAGCTTTATCCTCGGGCCGAAGGTGGAGGAATTCGAGCGCACGCTCGCGAAATATTGCGGAGCGCGCCATGCGATCGGCGTCTCCTCGGGCACCGACGCACAACTTGCGATCATGATGGCGCTCGGGATCGGCCCCGGCGACGCGGTTATCACGAGCTCCTACACATTTTTCGCGACCGGCGGTTGCATTGCGCGGCTCGGGGCGGTGCCGCTTTTCGTCGATATCGATCCGGCGACTTTCAATCTTTCTCCGGCCGCGCTCGATGAATTTATCGCGCGGAGTTGCCGGAAAAGCGCCGATTGCAAGTTGCTCGACGAGCAGGGTCGGATCGTTAGGGCGATCGTGCCGGTGCATTTGTTTGGTCTCTGTTGCGAGATGGATCCGATCAACCGGATCGCTGCGCAACACGGCCTCACCGTGATCGAAGACGCGGCGCAGGCGATCGGCGCAGAATATCCCGGGAAGAACGGCAGTCGCCAGGCCGGTACGATGAGCGTGGCGGGTTCGTTCAGCTTTTATCCCTCGAAAAACCTCGGAGCCGCGGGCGATGCCGGCGCGGTCATCTGCGACGACGACGCGCTCGCGGAGCGCTTTCGGATTTTCCGGCAGCACGGGATGGAGCCGCGCTATTTTCATCAAGTCGTGGGAGGAAACTTCCGGCTCGACGCTCTCCAAGCGGCGGTGTTGCGGATCAAATTGCCGTATCTCAACGAGTGGTCGGCCGCGCGCCGGGCCGTGGCGGATTTTTACCGGGAGGAATTCGAGCGTACTGGCCTAACGGATAGGATCACGCTTCCCGCCGAACCCTATCGCGCAAGTGGGCTGACGAATCACCATATCTATCACCAGTACGTGATCCGTGCGGCGCAGCGCGACGACCTGCAAAAATACCTCGCCGTCCGCGAAATCGCCTCAGCGATTTACTATCCGCTCGGGCTGCACCAGCAGAAGTGTTTCGCCGATCTCGGCTATCGCGAAGGCGATCTGCCGGAGACCGAACGCGCCGCGCGCGAGACGCTGGCGTTGCCGATTTATCCGGAGCTGACGCACGATATGCAGAGCGCGGTGGTCGCGACGATCGCGGACTTCTTCAAATAGTTGCGAGCGCCGGGGAGCGAGCCTATATCAAACGCTCGTCCCGCGGGTAGGTACCGAAGTGGCCAAACGGGGCGGACTGTAAATCCGCTGGCTTACGCCTTCGTTGGTTCGAATCCAACCCTGCCCACCATCTCCTGGTGCGGCCGGACATTTCTCCTTTCGGGGAAGCCGGGAAAACCTTAGTAAATCCCCGCCCATGCCCCGCGCCCGCTCCTCCGCCAAGAACAACTCCTCTGCCAACCTCGGTTTCGAAGCCAAGCTCTGGCTCGCCGCGGACAAGCTGCGCAGCAACATGGACGCGGCGGAATACAAGCACACCGTCCTCGGGCTCATCTTCCTCAAGTATATCTCGGACAGCTTCGAAGAGAAACACGCGCAGCTGACGAAAGAGCCCGGCGCTGATCCCGAAGACCCGGACGAATACAAAGCCGAGAACGTCTTCTGGGTTCCGCCCGCCGCGCGCTGGAGCTACCTCCAGAACAGCGCCAAGCAGCCGACGATCGGCAAGATTGTCGATGACGCCATGGTCGCGATCGAGCGCGACAACCAGCGCCTGAAAGGCGTCCTGCCCAAAGATTACGCCCGCCC
>JBDTIQ010000212.1:0-2941 GCA_039936335.1 Chthoniobacterales bacterium | reverse complement strand
GCGGCATTCGCCGAGAAGAAATTGCCAAGCTGATAAACCACGCCGGGAAATGTCCCGCGCCAACCCGGCGGCGAGAGCTCGTTCAGGTGCACCGGCACTACGCCCCACGCGCCCTGCACCATGAACTGCATGGAGAATCCGCCGACGATCAGCCAGGGAAGCGAAGGCGAGAAAATCCAGAGCGGAATCAGGAGGATCCCCAAGACGGCGGCGATGATGATCGTGCGGCGCCGACCCCAGCGTTGCGAGTAAAAGCCGAGCAGCGTTCCGCCACAGATCGCGCCGAGATTGTAGATGATCGCGACCGGCGCGGTCTGGTTCACGGTGAGCCCGCGCTGCTTTTGCAGGAACGTCGGGTAGAGATCCTGCGTGCCGTGCGACATGTAGTTGAACGCGGTCATGAGCAGGATCGCGTAAATCAGCAGCCGCCAATTTTCGCGAATCATCCGGCCCATGCCTAACGAGTTAGCCTTTCCCGCCGCCCGTTCGCGTTGCCACGCTTCCGATTCCGGCACCCGTGCGCGGATGAAAATGACGAGCAATGCGGGCAACGCGCCGACCACGAAAAGCGCCCGCCACCCGAAGTGTGGGAAGACCGTCCAGTAAACCACCGCGGCGATCAAAAACCCAAACGAGTAGCCCTGCTGCAGAATTCCCGAAGCCAACCCGCGCGCCTCGGCCGGCAGGCTCTCCATCGCGAGCGAAGCGCCGAGTCCCCATTCACCTCCCATCCCGATTCCGTAGAGTGCGCGGAAGATGAGGAAAACCGTGAAATTCGGCGAGAACGCGGTCAGCAACTCCATCAACGAATAGAAAATGATGTCGACCATCAGCGGAATGCAGCGCCCGTAGCGATCGCCGAGCCTCCCGAAGATCAGCGCGCCTAACGGCCGCATCATGAGGGTGAGCGTGATCGCGAAAGTCACCTTCACGATCGAAACCGAGAAGTCGTGCGCGACATTTCTGACCACAAAAGTGAGCAGGAAGAAATCGAGCGCGTCGAGGGTCCAGCCGAGGAAGCAGGCGAGGAACGTGTTGCGCTGGACGGAATTGAGCGAACGATAAATGCGGACGGCTTCCACGCCGGTCACTTAACTTTCATCAAGACGAATTGGGAAGCTCGGAGACAGATGTGATCCAACGCATTGACGCATCATGATACGTCAATTTGATTCTTGCTGACGCGGCGCGCTTGTCGTTAAGTGCTCTCGCCGTGAAATCCGCCGCGATCCATCCTCTCGAAAAGCTTCTGCGTGAACGCATCGTCATCCTTGACGGCGCGATGGGCACAATGGTGCAGCAGTACAAGCTGACCGAGGAACAATTCCGCGGAGAGCGTTTCGCGAAACATCCGGCGAAGGATCTAAAAGGAAGTCTCGAGCTGCTCCAGCTCACGCGGCCGCAGGTGATCGACGAGATTCACACCCAGTACCTCGAAGCCGGTGCCGAGATCATCGAGACGAACACTTTCAGCGCGACCACGATCGGGCTGCACGATTTTCTCTTTCTCGGCGAATCGGAAAGCGGACGGAAAGATGCCGCGTTTTTCGAGCGCGTCGTGAACGATCCGGAACTTGTCTCGCTCGCGATCGAGATGAATGTCGCCGCCGCGCACGTTGCGCGCACGGCCGCCGAGCGAGTCGCGAATCTGAGCGGACAGCCGCGCTTCGTCGCCGGTTCGTTAGGCCCGCTTCCAGTCACCGCGTCTCTCTCGCCCGATGTGAACGACCCGAGTTTTCGCGCGGTCACGTTCGACCAAATCCGGAAGTCGTACAGCGAGCAGGTGCGCGGTTTGCTGCAAGGCGGCGTCGATGTCCTGCTCGTCGAGACGATCTTCGATACGCTGAATGCGAAGGCCGCGATCTTCGCGATCTCGGAAGTCTTCGAGTCGTTAGGTCGCAAAATCCCGGTCTTGGTTTCGGGCACGATCACCGATCTCTCCGGTCGCACTTTGACCGGGCAAACGGTCGGCGCGTTTCTCACTTCGATCCTGCACGCCGAACCACTTGTCGTCGGCCTCAACTGCGCGCTCGGTCCCTCCGACATGCGGCCGCACGTCGAGGAACTGGCGAAGCTCGCGCCTTGTTTCACGAGCTTTTATCCCAACGCTGGGTTGCCCGATCCCCTCTCGCCGACTGGTTTTCCAGAAACGCCGGAGTCCCTCGCACCGCAGCTCCGCGACTGGGCGGAGAACGGCTGGCTCAACATCGTCGGCGGCTGCTGCGGCACCACGCCGGCGCACATCCGCGCGATCGCTGAGACAGTTCGCGAATTCGCTCCGCGCGTCATCCCGAGCGGAGCCGGAAACGAAGTCGACAGATCCCGGGGCGCGGTCGAGAAGCGCCCGTCCGCCGGGTCGTCTAACAACGACACCTTCTCGGAAACTCAGCGGGATCCTTCAACTCCGCTGCGCTTCGCTCAGGATGACAAACTGGCTGACCTCACGCTCCACCTCTCGGGTCTTGAAGCACTGAATCTCACGCACGACTTCGGCTTCGCGGTCGTGGGCGAGCGCACCAACATCACCGGCTCGCCGAAGTTTTCGAAGCTGATCCTCGCCGATGATTTCGAGGCCGCGTTGGCGGTCGCGCGCCATCAGGTGGAAGGCGGCGCGAACATTCTCGACGTCAACATGGACGAAGGAATGATCGATTCCGAGGCGGCCATGGTGAAGTTCCTCAATTTGATCGCATCAGAACCGGATATTTCACGCGTGCCGATCATGGTCGATAGCTCCCGCTGGTCGGTTATTGAGGCCGGGTTGAAATGCATCCAGGGAAAAGCAATCGTCAATTCGATCAGCCTCAAAGAGGGTGAAGCAAAATTCCTGGAACAGGCGCGCGTCGTAAAACGATACGGCGCGGCCGTCGTCGTCATGGCCTTTGATGAAGCAGGCCAGGCAGATACCGCGGCACGGAAAGTGGAAATCTGCACCCGATCC
>JBDTIQ010000211.1:0-16486 GCA_039936335.1 Chthoniobacterales bacterium | reverse complement strand
GTCACGCCGCTGAGCGACTTCGTTAGGCGAACTTAGATGACGCGGTCTATCAACGCCGCGCTGGATTCGAACGCGGCGAGATTCTCGAGGAAATGATCGAGGAGCTGATCCTGCTCGCGATCGTGTGTGCCGGCGATGTGCGGCGTAATGAAACAATTTGGCGCGTCCCAGAGCGGGTGCGCTGGCGGGAGCGGCTCGGGATCGGTCACGTCGAGATACGCGGCTTCGACTTGGCCGGAGCGGAGCGCAGCGAGGAGTGCTTCCTGGTCGACGGTGGTGCCGCGGCCGATGTTATAGAATCGCACGCCGTGTTTGCAAGCAGCGAAGCGGGCGCCGTCGAAGAAGTGTTTCGTCGCTTCGCTTGCGGGCAGGATGTCGATGATGTGATCGGCCTGCTCGAGGAGTTCGTCGGCCTCGTTAGGCGTGACCATGCGAATCCCTTCGTCAGCCTGCGGATGGCGACGTACGCCGATGAGATCCATCGCGAGGGGGCGCAGCAACTCGACCAGCCGGCGCGCAATGGCGCCAAAGCCGTAAAGGATGGCGGTCTGGTCATTGAGGAGAAGGCGCCGCCCGCGGCGGGTTTCGTCGTGCAGCCATTCGCGCGCGCCGCGCTGGTTATCGAGACAACGCGGCAGCTCGCGGGCAAGCGCGAGGATCATCGCAAGAAGATGCTGGGCGCAGGCTTCGTCGAAGACGCTGCTGGTGTTGGTGAGAACGATTCCGCGCTTCCGAAAACTCTCGCGCAGATCGTCGCGATCGTAAGCGGTGTAACCCGCGCTGGTGAGCTCGACCCAGCGCAGCTCGTGCGCAAGGAGGTAGTCGACGTCGGGCTGGCCGAGCAGGATTTGCGGAGCAGGTTCCTCCGGAGATGGCGCCGTGACAGAGGAATCAACCAGCGTCAGGTGATGCGACGCGGTTTGCTGACGCAGTTCGCGCTGGAGATCGTCGTAGAACGGGAAGTTGCACCAGATACGCAGGCGTTCGTTCGCGGCAGCCATGGCGTCTCCGCTAGTAGCGGCCGGTCCGCTCAAGGAGCGGCTCCCACCAGCCGCGATGCTGCAGATACCACTCGATCGTGGCGCTGAGGCCTTCGCGGAAATTGTGGAGCGGTTTCCAGTCGAGTTCGCGCTGCGCGAACGAAGAATCGATCGCGTAACGGCGGTCGTGCCCGAGTCGGTCGGTCACGTAGCTAATCAAGCTCTCCGGTTTGCCTAACGACGACAAGATCCACTTCACCGTCTCGATGTTCGCCATCTCGCTGTCGCCGCCGAAGTTGTAAACGGCGCCTGGTTTTCCCTCGAAAAGCGCGGCGACAATCCCGCCGCAATGGTCTTCCACATGGATCCAATCGCGCACGTTCAGCCCGTCGCCGTAAACCGGGAGCGGCTCGTCGCGGAGCGCTTTTACGATCATGAGCGGGATCAGCTTTTCCGGGAATTGGTAGGGCCCGTAGTTGTTCGAGCAGCGGGTCACGATGACTTCCTGCCCGAAGGTGTGATGGCAGGCGAGCGCGAGGAGGTCGGCGCTGGCTTTGCTCGCCGAATACGGCGAGCTGGGATCGATCGGCGACTGCTCGGTGAAACGGCCGGTTGCGCCTAACGAGCCGTAAACTTCGTCGGTCGAGACCTGGAGAAAACGTTTTACGCCGTGGCGGCGCGCGGCGTCGAGGAGCACAGTCGTGCCGACGACGTTCGTGTGGATGAAATTTTGCGGAGAATTGATGCTGCGATCGACGTGCGATTCAGCCGCGAAATTCACGATCGCGAAGAACTGCTCCTCGTGCAGGAGCGTGTCGATCCGATCGGCATTTGCGATGTCGGCTTCGAGAAATTCGTAGCGCTCTCCATATTCCTCGACCACGCCCTCGAGGTTCGCGAGATTCCCGGCGTAGGTGAGGGCGTCGACATTCGTGACGAAGGCCGGCTTGTAATGTTGCAGAATGTAACGAATAAAGTTACTCCCGATGAAGCCACAGCCGCCCGTAACCAAGATGCGCATCGACGCGCTACCTAGCAGCGGAGCCGAGCCCGCGCGAGCAGAAATTGGCCGGAGCGGTCCGCCCACGTTCGAGCAGCGCCTCGCCGCGATCGATTGGACGCCGTGGGTCATTCTCGCGGTCGGCGCATTCCTGCGCTTCCTCCTCCTGAGCATGAAGCCGCCGCATTTCGACGAGGGGATCAACGGCTGGTTCGTCGATCAGATGCGGCATAACGGCTTCTACCGCTACGACCCGACGAATTACCATGGGCCGCTCCATTTCTACATCCTCTTCCTTTTCGAGACGCTCTTCGGCCGCCACATCTGGGCGCTGCGCCTGCCGGTCGTGCTCGGCAGCATCGGCGCGATTTGGACGACGTTGAAGTTCGAGCCCTTTGTCGGTCGCAACGCGAGTCGCTGGGCGGCGGCGGCGATGGCGGTCTCGCCCGGCTTCATCTTCTACGGGCGCTACGCGATCCACGAGGTTTGGCTGCTCCTCTTTTCGATGATCTTCATCCTCGGGCTGTTCGGGCTCTGGAAAAGCGGGACGCGCGGCTACCTCTGGTGCGTCGGCATGGGGACGACCGGGATGATCCTGACGAAGGAGACCTACATCATCCACATCGGCTGCGCGGTGATCGCGGCGGCGGTGCTTTGGGTTTCGCATCTGCTGACTCCTTTGCCGGACCTGAAACGAGCGCGGCGGAAGTGGACATTCGTTGATCTGGCTGTGCTCATCGCCACGGGCATCGCGCTGATCGTGTTCTTCTACTCGGGTAACTTTTTGAATTTTTCCGGCCTCAAAGGGCTCTACCAAACCTTCGCGACCTGGTATCAGACCGGCTCGAAAGGGAACGGTCATGAAAAGCCGTGGCCTTATTGGCTGGAATTGATGATGCGTTACGAATGGCCGGTCCTGATCGGACTCGTGCTCTGTCTGGTGTGTCAGTTCTTTCGGAACTTCGCCATCCGCTATCTTGCGATCTACGGCGTAGGTGTCCTCGCGGCTTACACCATTGTTGCCTATAAGACTCCGTGGTGCGTCATCAGCATCGTCTGGCCGCTGCTCTTCGTCTTCGGGGCGGGCGCGGCGGCGGTCACGATTCCGCGGAAAGCCTTCTTTATCGCGGGATTTGCCGTCGTAGGATTCATCGTCGGCGCGCTTCTAAGTTACGTCATCCAGCCGGCGGCCGTGAAAGGAGTCTGCTCGTGGGGCGCTTATCTTAGCGGTGCCTTTAAGGTCACTCTCGCGGCCGCGAGCACGAGCCCGACTTGTGGGAATATAGGTTGGCGATTGTTTGGGTCTGCCTGCGTCTTGGCGCTGGCCGGCGGCGGGACCGGCTACTTCGTCGGTGGCATCTCGAATTTAAGTGAGCAGGTGATGCGCGCGGTCCGGCTGGGCGCCGCCGGGCTAGCTTTGCTCGTGTCGCTCTTCACTGCGATTTATCTGAACTACTTCGATTGCACGACAGACACCGAGCCTTACGTCTATGTGCAGACCTATAATGATATCTTTAAGTTGACGCGGCCGGTCCTGAAGCTGGCGCACAGCAATCCGACTTATTACTCGATGGTCGGTCACCTGATCCGCACCAGCACGTACCCTTTCCCGTGGATTCTCGGGGATTTCCCGAACGTCGGTTACTACGAGCACGACAATAAGCCCACGAAAATGGACGGCGACTTCCTGCTCGTGCAGCAGGATCGGATCGATGAGGTTGAGAAGAAGCTGCACGAGAGTTACTTCACTGAGCCACTTACGATCCGGCCCTATCAGGATCCGTCGAAGCTCTACCTGAATGCCCGCACCTTCGGGCGTTTCTTTCCGGGAAAGACTCCGGATTTCGTCGGCAAGCCGGCGCAAACGCCTGCTCCGCGCCCGCAATGAAAGCTTTCGCGGCCGGTCTCACGCTGGTCAATGTCACCACGGTCGTGGGCTTACTCCTCGGCATGCTTGGGGGTGGCCTTGATGCAGGCTTCGCAGGGCTCGCGCTGATCGCGGGCTGCGCCGCGGCGATTGTTGCGTGGATTTATACGGAGCCATTTGCGCGACGGGCATTAGTCAAAGTAGCGCCGGGGGCAGGCGAACCGAAATCGAAACGGGCGCGGCGGCGGCTGAAACTCCCACCCTTACCGGTCGAGCACAGGGAGAAGAAGAACTATCACATCTGGGCGTGGATCGTGGGCGCTCTCTTCGCACTTTTCGCGCTTCGTTCGTTTTGTTTCCTGCTCTATGTCGATGGCGCGAACCTGAAGATTCAGTCTCCCTACAATCTGGGCGATCTCGGGTTGCACCTTACTTACATCAAGTATTTCGCGAACGGCGCCGCGCTTTGGCCGGATAACCCGATCTATGTCTTTAGTAAGTTACGCTACCCGGCTGGGACTGATCTCTTTAACGCCATCCTGCTGCTGGCGCACGTTAACTTAATTACCGGCCTCGTTTGGGCTGGGTTGCTCGCTTCGGCCGCGACCTTTTACGGGTTCTATCGCTGGGGTGGAGCGTTCGCGGTGGCGGCATTTCTCTGCAATGGCGGATTAGCCGGCTATCAGTTTTTCCAGAACTGGAACTTCGCCGACTACCAGTCCGAAGGGATCGCCTGGAAAAGCATTCCGCTGACGATGTTTGTGACGCAGCGCGGACTGCTCTACGCGATCCCAGCCGGTCTGCTCTTGCTGCTGCACTGGCGGCGAAAGTTTTTTCCCCAAGAACCTAACGAGAGCATCCAATCGGTCATTCCGAGCGGAGCCGGAGGCGCAGTCGAGGGATCTCGTGGAGCTGCTGGAAAGCTCATCCCGTGGTGGGTGGAGTGGTCGCTCTACGCGTCGATGCCGCTCTTCCACGTGCACACTTTCCTCGCGCTCTCCGCGCTGCTCGGCTGCTGGCTCGTGATCGGCTCCTGGGAGATGCGCAAACAGGTCGCCGTCCTGCTGGCGGCGGCGTTTCTTCCCGCGACCTGGCTCGTCTGGCTCATCACCGATCACTTTGGCGCGAAATCGATCCTCGCCTGGGCGCCCGGCTGGCTCGAATCCGATCCCGCGTTCTCGACCTCGATTCTTAAGTTTTGGACGATTAATTTCGGCCTCTGGCTCCCCGCCGCGCTCGTGCTCGTGGGCCTGATTGGCTGGCGGGTGTGGCGAAAATACCGGGCCGGCAACTGGTCGTTAGGCAGCAGCCTGGCGTTCGTTCTCCCGGCCGCGGCGATTTTTCTCTTCGCGATTTTTGTTAAGACGGCGCCGTGGGGTTGGGACAATACGAAGCTCATTATCTGGGCTTACTTCATCATCCTGCCGTTCCTCTGGCGCGAAGTGCTGGCGCCGTTGTTTTTGCCGGTTCGCTACGGGGTCTGTTTTCTTCTTTTCGCCTCCGGATTCATCTGCCTGATCGGCGGGCTTAAGGTCGGCTCGCCGGGGTTCGACATCACCAATCGTCTCCAGCTCAACGCGGTCGGCGCTGCGGTCAGCAAGGTGCCGATCGCGGAGCGCTTCGCGGGCTTTCCGACCTTCAATCACTTGTTGCTCCTGAACGGCCGCAAGATGGTGCTCGGTTATCCCGGCCACTTATGGACACAGGGGTTCGATTACGCGCCCGTCGAGCAGCAGCTTCGGTTGCTCATGCTCGGCGCGCCCGGTTGGCGGGAACGCGCGCGGACGCTGGAGGCGCGGTATCTTTTTTGGGGCGTGGAAGAGCAGCGCGCCTACGCGGCAAGCACGCAACCGTGGCGCGGCCAGGCAGCGATCCTGGCGAGCGGCCCGTGGGGCATAATCTACGATCTTAGGACGCCGGTCGCGTCCGGTGTTCGTTAGGCTTGGCCGCCGCGAAAGCGTTGGGCAGACACCTCAGGCGAGCTTTCCAGCTTGAGATCAACGGACGGACGGACACTGGCTCGTCCTTTGTTTGTCGGGCCGCCAACAAAACGTGTCAATCTGGACGAAGTGAAGAATCTCTGACGATTTCTGCGCGAGCGCCTGGGAAAGAGTCAGAGATGTTTCGCTCTGCTCAACATGACAACTTTGGGGGACGGTCATCGGAGGGTGAGGGCAACGTGGCTGTGATCGGCCGCATGAGTGGCAGGAAGCGATCTGGACCAGCGGAGGCTCGTTGTTCCGGAGAGACGAGTTCCGCTTGTTCAGTTTCATCCCTCACCTTGCTCCAGCGGACTGCCGCATCGTCCCGTCGCCATGAGCTGCGGCGGATTCTCCCGCAACGGCTGCGCCCGATCGAGAATGAGCTGACGCAACGGGAGCTTTTGCGCGGCGAAAGCAGCGATCTCGCGCGGGTCGATCATGAGGTCGTTAGGCAAAAAGACGAGGAGCTTCGATTCCGCATGATCGCGCCGGAAACGCACGATGTTTTCCGCGATCGTCTGCTCGGCCACGAGATGTGCGCGGTAAAGCCGGCGCAAATTATAGCGGCGCAAACGCGGAGAGACGGTGACGCGGTCGGCGAAGTTGTCGAACGCATCCGGCTTAGTGCGGAAGCCGCTCGGAAGCTGCGCCGCCTCTTCCGCGGAGAGCGTTTCCCCGTCACGAATCCGCGCGAGCAAGTCATGCGAACAGCCGAGCGCAGCCTGCCCGAGATCGGGCCGCAATGCCTGGCGCAAGAAGCCGACGCGCTCCGGCCTTACGAGCGCGTCGAGCGACTGCCCGGCGGGAACTTCCTGGCGCTGCCATCGCTCGAGCAGGGCCTGCTGCGCGGCCGGGACTTCGGCCCAGCCGAGCGTGACGTGCGTTCCGCCGACTTGCATTAATTGCACGACCTGCCAGATCGACTCGCCGTCGTCGAGCGTGCTTTTCGTTAGGCTTAAATAAACCGCGTCCGCCGTGCGCAACCGCGCGGCCCAGGTGGAATGGGCCGTCCGGGCGGGGGAGGCAGCAGTCGTGGCTGCGCCCTGCGGAAGCGGTGGCTGGCGCATTCCTCCGCAGCCGCTCAGGAGAGCGGCCGCGCCGATGAGCAACCAGACGGGTTTCACGCTTCGCGCGGAATGCTGGGCTCGGGCGACGCCCAGAGCGCGGGCCGTTCCGCCGGCGCGGCGCGCCAGGTGCGATAGCCGGCTGCGAGAATCTTGCAGCCGATCGCGAGCGTGCGGCGCCAGGTGACGCCGGAGACCTTTTGCTCTCCGGCGATCCGGCAGCGTTCCGTCACCGGAATCTCGCAGATCGTCGCGCCGAGTTTTGCAGCGGCGATTTGCGCCTCGATCGTCCAGCCAAAAGTCATCTCGCGCGGCGCGATTTGTTCAAACAAACGGCGACTGATCAACCGCAGCGGGCCAAGATCGCTGAAGCGCCGGCCGGACAAGATGCCGCACCACAAGCCGAGGAGCGCGTTTGCGATCATGTGCCGGAGCGTCATCGCGCGCCAGTTCCGCAGACGAAGCGTGCGGCTGCCGAGCACGAAATCATAGCCCTGGTCGAAGGCTGCGGTGAGCCGGGCGAGGTCGTGCGGCGCGCTCGCGCCGTCGCCTGCGCAGAAAATATAAGCGCGGACGGATGGGAAAAGATTGCGCGTGAGGTCGATCGCCGCCTGGCAACCGTAGCCGTAGCCGCGTTCCGATGTTTCCGCGACGAGGACCGGGCGGGTCCGCGCGATTTCAGTCGTCGCATCGGTGGAACCATTGACGCCCACAGCGACGATAAATTTCTGCGGAGCGATCGCGCCCAACAATTCATCGAGCACCGTGCCGAGGCAGGCGGCCTCGTTGCAGGCGGGAATGATGAGGGCGATTTCCGGTTGGCGCGTCTCGGGCATGACAGTTTCTAAGAGTAGTGAAAGCACGCGCTATTCCAATGCGGCGGAAGAACCTTCTGCGCTGACATTGAGGACGAGCTGCCCCTCGGCCACGACTTTTCCCGCGACGGTCGCGCGGACGTTGAATTGCAGCAATTGGTCCACCTGCGCGAGTTTCTCCGCCCGGAGCTCGATCTCTTCTTCCGGACGCACGGCGACGAGAAACTTCATCGCGCGAATCGCGGAGAGCAGGAAAAGTGGTCGCGCGTTTTCCGGATAACCCGAGGCGGCGGCGACGCCGGCGGTCTGCGCGAGCGCTTCGGTCAGTATCACACCTGGCACGAGTGGATTCCCAGGAAAATGACCGGCGAACATCGGGTCATCGCGCGAGAAGCGCATCGCACATTCCGCGAGATGTCCTGCCTCGAGCCGCCGCACTTGCCTAACGAAAACAAATGGTGGGCGATGCGGCAGCGAAGAGAGTTGAGAGTTGAAAGTTGAGAGCTCATCAGAGCGAAAGTCAGGCGTGCTCAACTCTCAGCTTTCAACTCTCCCTCACCCATTGACGAAGTAGGCGAATTTCCAGCTGCCAGCTACACGTTGGATGCCAGCGCGATAACCGGTGTATTGCGTCGCTGGGTCAGTAAACTGCGGCGGTGCGACCATGAACTCGTTCGGGGTTGGTACAAACTGTTCGGACAATACTCCTTCGAGTTCGACCCAAAGACCCTTATCATCCCAATACTGAAAAACCCCGGCTCCTTGGCGATCTTCCGCGGGGGTTGCGCCCAAGACGTACCCGAAGTCGGGAGTCATCATCGCAGCCAGAGTATTCACATCATGCGCGTGCACCGCGAGGCGCAGGCGCCCGAGGAAAGCCTGGAAATCGACCGCGCCCGATTGGTCGGGTATCGTCGGGCCGGCTTGGGTCGAGGCCGGCTTCTTGCCCGGCTTCTTCGGATTCGTGGTCGGGCAGGCGGTGAAGGCGAAACAGGCGGACAGGATCAGGGAGCAGAAAAGACGTGATTTCATCAGGCGAAAAGTCGGTCCGACGTTTTGACATACATGGCGGTCCGGCGCAACGCCAGCTGCAACTTGCCGCCGCCCTAATGGAAGAGACGCCGCCAGCGTTGGCGCAGCGGATGACGGATGAAAACGAAATAAAAAACCGCGAGCAGATCGTGCCAGCTCGACGGCGGGCTCGTCAGTCGGAGCGAGCCGCGCCGGAGCGTTTGCACGATCGCTTCCGGCGTCATCTCCGCCGGTCGCGGGAGCATCGTGAAGTGAGCACCGAAAGCCTCAAGTTCATGCGCATCGGAAGTCGCGAGGAGCGGCTTCTTATGGGCCGCCGCGACGACTCGCGCGCGACGGTTCAGATCGAAAAGACCCTTATGAAAATGGCAGATCTCGATCGCGTCGAAGCAATCGATCTCCTGTTCCAGCCGTTCGCCTAACGAGCCGCCGAGCACGAAAAACGGATGCGGCGCGAAACAGAAAAGCGACTCACCGCGACGGGCGCGCAACTGGCGCAGATCAGCAAAAGTCCTGATCGCTTCAATCTCGTGCGGCTGCACATTGAGAAGGACGACATCCGCCCCCTCAAGGCGCAGTTCCACGGCCGAGAGAAGCAAAATTCCGATCGCCGCCGCCTCGGAGAACACTTCCGTGCGATCGAAAACCTTGTCGTGCAAAGTGATCGCGAGCACGTCGAAATTCCGCGCCCGGGCGCGCTCGAGCAACTGATGCGCGGAGTAATTGAGCCGGTCTTTCGGGTCGTCGAGCGTGTGGATGTGGAAATCGGCCTTGATCCAATCCTTCTCCTGTCCGTCAACGGACGGACTCGCCGTGGCGAGCTCCTGCTCATAATCCTGCTCCCGCTTCATTGCGCTGGGAATAGATGCAGGATTCGAACCATTTCTCAAACTTCTCCGTGGTGCGACTGGGCAAGAGGCCGCGGAGCAGGAGCAGGAGCAGGAGCGAGAAAGCCTCTGGGAGCGGCGCAACTTGCTTTCCGCGGTTCCTCATTCAAAATTCACCACTCGCGCTCGGGTGGTGAAATGGCAGACACGTACGTTTGAGGGGCGTATGCCGCAAGGCATGGGGGTTCAAGTCCCCCCCCGAGCATTCCCTTCCCTCGTGCTCCTGCTCGTAATCGTGCTCGGGCTCGCTCGGATCGATTACGTGTAGGAGCACGAGCACGAGGTTGGCTACCCGCTCACCGGTTTCGGCGTGAGCAGCCTAACGACCACGAGAATCCAAAGGAGCGCGAAGGGCAGAAACATCGGCAGCCAGAGCTGGTGCTGCGAGAGCAGCGCGAGTGCGAGCAGGCTGTAACCCGCGGTGAGCGCGATCACGCCGAGCAGCAGAATCCCTTTCGTAAAACGCCAGAGGAAAAGCCCGCAGAACGCGAGCGCCGCGATCACGCACCACTCGTAATACGCCGGCATCCGGCGCACGTAGTCGTTGCCCTGGATCGTCGCAATCGCGGTTGCGAAGACATTCGGCGGCTCCAGCGGATCGCCCGCGATCCGGAACAGCACGATCTGGTCTTTCAGTCTGCTCAAGTCGACCGTCGGGGGTCGCTGCGAATCGTGCTCCTGCGCGGCGAGCAAGAGGTTGCTTAACGTCAGTCGATGCACACTCTTCGCCGCGATTGGATTGATCGTGAGCGTGCCGTCGCGGCGGATCGGGATTTTCCATCCGTTAGGCAACAGGATTTGCCTGCCGAGCTCGACTTTCACATCGGCCGTCGTGGAGCGGAGCCAGAGCAGGATCGCCTGGAGGGTGAACGACGGCACGATCTCACCGCGATATTCGAAGAGCATCGGCACACGAATCCGATCGCTCCGATCCGGCGGGAGATTCGTAAAACCGGGCGTCGAGATGAGGCGGATGTCGTCATCCGGGCGATGGCTGATGCCGGAAAATTCCGGGAGGCCGCCGCGCTCGCCCGTCACCTGTGAGAAGGAGGGAACATCCTCCGCCGGGATGTCGCGCTCGCCTTTGTCTCCCAGCTCCATCGCCACGAGCAGCTTCGGGACTTTCATCGCCTGATCGAGAAAGACCTGCTCCTGGTCCTTATCGCGATCGCGCCAGATCACGATCGGTTCGAAGCCGATCACGGCCGGCTGAAAATCAAGCAGCGCCTGAAGGAAAAGCGCGTACTCGAGCGGCGAGAGCGAGCGCCGCGCGGCTTCACCTTTGGCGAGCGGCTTGTTCGCCTGGAGCGGACTCATCCGGGTGAAGTCGTCGCGGCCGATCTCGACCGTTGTCACTTCGGCGGGCGGCAGTCGCGACTCGGAGTTCTGCAGGCACCAGCTCAGGAAAACATCGTCGAGTTGTTGCAGACGCGGTTCGCGCACGATCAGGACGCCGAGCAGAACGATGACGACAAAAAGCCACGGCGAGGAGCGGCGCATTGGCGCAGAAGCTAGGGAACCGTCGCGAGAATAACAAATCGAAATTCAGCGCGCAGTCGCGACGGTTTTCGCTTGAGATCAGGTGCCATTGGCAGAACGCTCCTGGCGTGTCGGAAGGTGCTGCCAGAGGAAAAGAAGGAAGATTCACTTCGCGCCTGGAGGCTTTCAGCGATCTCGTCTTCGGCTTTAGTCTCTCACTCCTCGCCACCCGACTGGATGTGCCGGCGCGGGTCGAGGATATCTTCGACCCCGCGCGTTGGTTTGCGGTCATCGGCACTTTCGGGTTGGTTTGCCGATTCTGGCTCGAGCATTACCGAATTTTTCGCCATGGCTTTGTCGCGGAGGTGTTCGATGCGGTCGTGAATTTTATCTTTCTCTTCGCGATCGCGATTCTGCCCTACACGGTGCAGACTTTTTTGCGCTTCTTCTTTGCGCTTCCGTCTTTCTCTCTCTACGTCGGCGATTTTATGCTCATCCTCCTGACGCTCGGCGTTCTGCGGATGCGCAGTCTCCAGCAACGGCGCGCGGATCCCGATGTCGCCGATCGGCTTCGCGTCTGGCGGCGCACTGTGAGCCAGTTCGTCCTGGGCGTTCTGATGGGCTGCCTCCTGATCGCCCTCTATCTGCACGGGGACACCGTGAGTAAGGGGTTCGCTCACTTCTCTTTCTACATCCTCGTGGGTTTTGCCGGGACGCTGCTCTGCGGTCGTTTTCTCATCAGGAAGCTGCCCGCCTTTCTCGCCTAACTAAACTAAGAGGCTGTCGAAAAAGTGACGGCTAAGCGTCGCAGCGTGAGTCGTGAAGCGGCCATGAGAATAAGGGCTGCACTGTGTTGTTCATTGGCTTCGTTGTCTCTGCTAAGTCGGCGGGCTCGGCTTAACCAAGCAAAAGCCGCCGCGTTTCTCTCCCCATCGGCCGGTACGAATACGCCTGTCACACTCACGGTTCAAAGTCCGATCCTCCTCCAAAACGATGCGACTTATATCTACAGTCTTAAAGCTGGGAACGGGACCGCGCTGAGCCACGAAGTAGTAGCCAATGGAAGTACGATCCGTCACCACGCGACCTTTCGCCTGCGCACTCGAATCTAGGAAATCCTCGCGCAGGGTCTTACCTTCACCCTCTTTAATAACACCGCCGCAACTCCGATCGTGGGCACCTTCAGAAACCTGGCGGATGGCGCGATTCTTACTGTGGGCTTTAATCGATTGGAGGCTAACTACGAAGGCGGCGACGGGGACGATCTGACGTTGACGATAATACCTTAAGCGAGAGGAACACGACCGCGCGGAAGGGATACGTCTCCTTCCTGGGTTGCTGGAGCTCGTCAGGCGACCGGCTCAAGTTCCGGATCGGGCGGGATGATGTCGAGGGGGGCGGCTTCGATTGCGATGATCGCGTAGCGGCCGCTGTCATCGTCCGCTTTTAACTCGATCACCTCGCCGAGGCGATGGCCGATGAGCGCCTGCCCAATAGCCGTCTGGTAGGAAATGATCGCGCGGTCCGGGTCGCCATCCCACGCGCCGAGGATCGAGTAGGTTTCTTCACGACCGGAGGTGGCCTCGCGTAACGTGACGACGGTGCCGATCGACACCTGGCTGACATCGGGACTTTCGAAGGCAGTCCCGCGAGCGCGGTCAAGCGCGGTCTCGAGTTCGGCTTTGCGCCGCATGAGGACGGCCTGCATTTCTTTCGCGGCTTTGAATTCGAAATTCTCACGCAGATCGCCGTAGGAGCGCGCGACGCCGATCTCCTTACTGTTCTCGGGGATTTTCTTGTTCACGAGTTCTTCCAGCTCGGCCTTCCGCTTCTGCAGGCTGCTCCAGGAGACGACGATCGATTCGACCTTCTGTTCCGCATGCTCGCCGCTGACGAGACTCTGCAGGTCGGGATAAAGTTTGATGATGCGGGCCATGAGCGAACGCTTCGTCAGCTCATCAAAGACCGGGCTGAGCAGGAGCCGGCGCATCGCGTCGCGCGCGCGGCCGATCTCGGAGCCGGCGAAAATGTCGGGAATAAGTTGGCGGTCTTCGAGGAGCAACTCGCGCAGGCGCGTGCTCCGGCTGTTGCGTTCGTGATGCTGGTCGCGCTCGCAGGCGGTGAAGATGGCGCCGAGCAGTTCGGGCGTGATCAGCTCCGGATAATCCTTCCGGTTTTTGCAGAGCCAATAGAGCATCTCACTCGTGGCGGAATGCTCGCGCAGGCTGCGATTGATCGCGGAGCGAAGCTCATCCTCCTTGCCGTTCTCCGCGAAGACGCGCGGCATCTGGCCGACGAGGCGGGCGTTGCTGCCTTGCATGAGCAGGAGCGCACGCGTCGTCCAGTTCTCGCCGAGCGCTTTGGGCAAAGCATGGAGGACATAGCGTTCTTTCGAGGCCGGCAGATTTGGAAAAAAATCGCCCAGTCGCGGTTCCTCTTCGGCGAGTAGGCGATCGAGCGTGAGATCGGGATGCGTGGTGTGGAGTTTAGGCTCGCGTTGCAACAACTCGTCGCGGCCGATCACGAACTCGAAGCTCATCGCGGGATTCAGCCGCTGATTCCGCTGCGCCGTGTCTTCGATCGTGTCGATGAGCGGCTGCAACTGCTTTTCCGGTTCCTTGAATTCGTGATGGAACTTAATGATCTGGTCGAGCGCGGCGGCCTGCTCTTTTGGCCGGCGCGCCTGGGCGAAAAACGCGAGCAACTCATCCGCGCGCGAGACCGCGCTGCTGCGCAGTTCGATCGGGTCGTTCTTCTTAGTCGGGATCAGGAAGGTGCCTTCCTTCTTGATCAGTGCCTTTGTGGCGGACCACCATTTTTTGAATTCCGGCTCGGTAAAAATGTCACCAGTCAACCAGTGACTGATCTGCGCCTGGGTCGCTTTTCCGCCGAGGCTTTCCAGAATGTTCCGCATCATGTCAGCGGGCGCTTCCTTCAGCAGCTTCTTCAACGACGGCAGGTTGGTCGCCTTCTTTGCGAGGAAATGCTCGGCCGGGATCGGTGTGAGATTGTCGGCCGCGTACTGCAACTGCATCGGGTGGGCTTTCTTCCTTTCGAAGTCGATCAGGACCTGGTTGAGGAGAAGATTCCAGTCGGCGACGCGGCCGAAGCCCCAGCTTTTGTGGAGGCAAAAAGCGCCTGGTTTGAGTTGCTCCAGTTGTTCCGCTCCGGCGGTCGTCAATTTGCCGGCGTCCACTAACTTCTGCAGTTCTACATCCATATTTTGATCAATTGTCTCGCGATGCTCACGATGCACGCGCCGTCGCGAACGCGCAAACCAGCAACCGCTTGGGAGGTCGTGGAACCCGCAAACCTCGCGATGGCGCACATGTTTCCGCGCCTCACGACGATCGATGCTGGGACGCGCGCCGGCCATTTTCTGCTGCAGGATTTTAAATCTGGCGACCGCTCGGGCAACATCCGGTCGTTAGGCGCAAATCTCTTCACGAGTGTGCTGCTGGTGAGCGTGTCGGGTTGGTTTGTTTACCAGCGCGTGCTCGATCGTTAGGCGGGATCAACAGCCTCTGGCCGCTCTTCGGTTTAGAGAATCAGTTGCTCTCCGTGATCGCGCCGTGTCTCAGCACCACCATCCTGATGAAGATGGGCAAGGCGCGTTACGCCTGGACGCCGCTCGCGCCGCTCGTCTTCCTGCTCGTGGTGACGTTTTCTCGGCCAACCCAGGATCGGATTGTTAAGCGGCGCGCGTTTGCTCGAGTCGCACGTCGCGGCGCAGCCAATGAACGTGGATTTCGCGTGGCAAGCGAAGATCTACCGCGTCGGCGCTCGTGGCGGCGTCGTTCCTCGTCCTGGGGTTGCCGATCGTGACCAGCTGCGTGAAGTCCTGCCGGACGTCGCCCGCGGGAGCTCATGCCTCCAGTTTAGCTGCCTAGTGACGCCGGAGCGGGACGACGACTTGGCCGCCTTGGTAGGCGAGGATAACTTCGCCGTCCTGGATCGATTGCACCGTCACCTGGTAGGTCTGCGAGCCGAGGAGTAAGCCGAATTGGCCACCTTCCTGCACAATCTTGCCGTTCAGGATGGCGAAGCGGTCGCCGCCGCCGGTCGTGACGGAGGTGAGGGCGAAGACGTCGGGAGAAAGAAGGGGCGCGGACTGGGTACCTTCCGAATTGCCAGGTTTTGGTTTCGCCCAGCCGATCGGCCAGAAGGGATTGCGCAGATCCTTACCGGCGAAGGAAGACTTCTGCGCGAGCGCGGTCGTCGGCGTGGTTTGTTCGGCGTGCGCGGCCGCCAGAGGACTCGTTAGGCAAAGGGCCAGGAGAAGGGGTTTCATGGGTTAAATAAGTCGATTTGGGCGGTCAGGTTAACCTGCTGAAATTGCGGATCCTCGGGCGCGGCGTGGATCGAAATTTTCTGTACGGCGAGGAGCGGCTCGCTGTTTTCGAGATCGGCGATTGCCTTGCCGAGCGCCTCGTAATCGGCGGCCGGAAGATCGATCGACCAGACGTCTTTGATCCAGTCGGAAAGCTCCGGTTCTTTGAAAGCGCTACTCGCGCTGAGCCTTACCCCGGCCTTTTCAATGCCGCGGCTGTCGAAAAAATTCCGCATCTTCGGCGGGAACCACGCGATCGGCGCGCCTTCCTGGGTCGCGGATTTCAATGCTTCATAGCGACTCGTCGCTTCTTTCGCCTGCACCTCGAGATTTGCCGTTTTCTTCATCTCGGTCTTCGACGAAGCGGTCTTGGCCTCGGTTTCGTCGATCGTCTGCGTCATCGTCGCGCGACTCCTGTCGAGCGGCCCGAGGAAGAAGGTGAAGTAGCAGTAGATCAGGGCGATGAAGCCAAGCCCGCTGAGAAAGATTTTCTGGATCTGATCCTTGTTGAATTTATTCGGCATTACTTCTGGGCCTCCGTTTTGTTTCCGGCCGCGGCAGTGGCTCCCAGGGTGGGCGCTTTCGTGTCGAAGCTGACGTTGACGACGAAACGTGCGGTGGCCGTCGGCACGCCGGCGAGATTCACGAGGGTGTCGAGATCTTCCAAGTTGCGGAATTCCACCTTCACGTTGCTGTACTTCTTCACGAGCTGTTCCGCGAGCATCTGGCGAAATTGCTCCGCGGCGGCGCGCGGTTCGGTCGCGGCGCTTAAGCCTTCGAGCGCGACCGTGACGCTGCTGCCGTCGTCGGCCGCGCTGCCGTCGAGCGAGATGAGTTGGAGGTCAGGCGATACGCAGGCCGCGAGCTGCGCGAGGAAGGGCGCCCAGTAAAAACGGCTGTCGATGAGGCCGTCGAGCACCTTTGTGCTGTCGATGATCTTGTGCAGCTCTGTGGCGCGATTTTGCGCGGCGGTCACTTTGGGTTCGACCTTGGCCCATTCGGCCTGGACGTCTTGGAGGTGACTTCTGAGCTGGATCGTTTGGTAGGCAT
>JBDTIQ010000210.1:0-23823 GCA_039936335.1 Chthoniobacterales bacterium | reverse complement strand
AATCTTTCACTAGTGAGCTATCTTTAAAGCTCACCTATCGATATAATACACTAAGAGAATTAATGAAGTGAATGAATGCGGGCGCAGCCGCGACTTGCTCTCCGGCCTCGGGCTTGACCAGATTTTCGATATTCATGCCAATGGCGCGGCCGCTCCGCAATGCCAGTTGCTCGGGAAAGATGGCCCGGCGACCCAGAGCGAAACGCAAAAACGCGAGCAAGCCGGGACGATGCTGGCCGCGCACGAGGCGCTCTGCACGGCAGAGCCCGAAAATCTCACGCGGTTCAAAGACGTTCTCGAATACCTTAAACAAGACCTCCATCAAGAGAGCCCGGCGAACTAACGCGGCCCTGGCTCCATGCGTTTTCTCCTTTTCGGGCTGCTCGTCGCCTCACTCACGGGCTGGCTGATCACTTATCAGCGGCAACGCTGGCGCATCCGCGCGCTCGAGCGCTCGAAAGAGGAGATCCAGGTCGAGGAAAATCTCGTCTTCGATTTTCTCCACGGGCTCGGGGAAGCTTTTCGCGATGTCATTCGGCCGCATGATCTGCATCGGCTGATTGTCGAGAGCTCCGTGCGCATCCTCGATGCGCACGGCGGCGCGCTCTACATGGTCGACCGCACCGGGCAGCGGCTCACGCCGGCCTTTGTCTCGAAAGGTTGCCCGCCGCTCATCGAAGTGCCGGATCGCATCCTGCAACAGGCGACGACCACGCCGATCGCGCTCGAAAGTTATCTCCGCTCGCATCCGATTGAAGCCAGCCAAGGCTTGGTCGGCCGCATCTGGAAAAACGGCGAAGCCGTCCTCCTGGCAGACCTCGCTGAAGCGCCCGAGCTCGCGAAGCTGCGCGACTCGGCGCTCGGGACGTCCTCGGTCATGGTGACGCCGTTGCTTTATGGTCGCCAGAATTTAGGTGTCCTCGCAGTCGCGAACGGGCCGATGAGCGGGGCGTTTTCCGCGAGCGACTTCGTGGTTTTCAAATCGATCTCCGAGCAATCGGCCTTCGCGCTTTACAACGCGATCATCTACTCGGAAGCGAACGAGAAAAAGCGGCTCGACCACGACCTGCAGATCGCGCGCGACATCCAGCGCATCCTTCTTCCATCGGAATCGCCCGTCATCAAAGGCTACGAGATCGCCGGCGTGAACATTCCCGCCAGCCAGGTGAGCGGCGATTATTTCGACTACATTCAGGTGGATGAAGAGCGTCTCGGCGTGGTCATCGCCGACGTCTCGGGGAAAGGCGTGCCGGCCTCGCTCATCATGGCGATCTGCCGGAGTGTGCTCCGCGCGGAAGCCCGCGAGAGTCGATCGCCAGCCGAGGTCCTGCGCAAGGTGAACCGCCAGCTTTATCCCGATATCAAAGAGGACATGTTCATCAGCATGGCTTACCTGATTCTCGACCGCGAGAATGCCAGCCTGACCCTCTCGCGCGGGGGCCATGACGCGCCGCTTTTTTATCACGCCGCGACGGGCGAAATCAGCGTGCTCAAGCCGCCCGGGATGGCCCTCGGGATTGACAGCGGGGACGTGTTCGATAGGATATCGGCCGACGTTTCCGTCCCCCTCGAACGCGATGATTGCCTGGTGCTTTACACCGATGGCGTCACCGAGGCGCTCGATGCGGATGGCGATGAATTCGGGCCCGAACGAATGACCCGCTCGATCCAGGCAAGCGCGCGCGAGGGCGCCGCCGGAGTGATCGCGCGGCTCACTGCCGATGTTCGCACCTTCGCCGGCGGGCATCCGCAGAATGACGACATCACTTTAATCGTAATCCGCAAAACATGAAGAACCGCAGCCCCGACACCGAACCGCGCAAGATCGACGTGACCGACGACGACTTGCCTAACGATCAGGCAAACCCGCAGCCTAACGACCCCGGCCAGACCGACGGCGACGACGGCAGCTCCGGCTTGCAGGCCGATCTCGCGCGCTTCCGCGATCTCGCGCTCCGCAGCCAGGCCGACTTCGATAATTTCAAGAAACGCGCCGCGCGCGAAAAGGAAGATGCGATCAAGTTTGCGAACAGCTCGCTCCTCGATCGCCTGGTTGCGATCGTGGATAACTTCGAGCTCGGCCTCGCTGCCGCGAAGAACGAGAACCCGCAATCGCCGATCCTCGCCGGCATGGGCATGGTGTTGAAACAACTGCAGGACTTCCTCGCCGATAACGGGCTCCAGCCGATCGCTGCCGAAGGCCAGAAGTTCGACCCGAACCTGCACGAAGCGATCGCAAACGAACCGAGCGCGACCGTGCCGGATGGCAACGTCGTGCGGCAAATGCGGCGTGGTTATAAGTTGAAGGACCGGCTTCTGCGGCCTTCCACCGTTGTCGTTTCCAGCGGGCCTCCGAAATAACCGATCCTCCTCCTCCTGCTCTTGCTCTGCTCTTAATCCCAAAAAAAGAGCAGGATTAGGAGCGGGAGCAGCAGAAAGAAATTCTAAGAGCAGAGCTAATGGCCACCACTAAACGCGACTACTACGAAGTCCTGAGCGTGGAGCGGACCTCGTCCGGCGACGAGATCAAGCGCTCCTATCGCAAGCTCGCGGTCAAATATCACCCGGACAAAAACCCGGAGGACGCGCAGGCCGAGGAGAAATTCAAAGAACTCGGCGAAGCCTACGACGTTCTGATGGACGACCAGAAGCGCGCCGCCTACGACCGCTACGGGCACGCCGCTTTCGCGCAGGGGGGCATGGGTGGCGGACGCGGCGGTTTCCACGATCCGTTCGATATCTTTCGCGAAGTCTTCAGCGGCGGCGGCGGTGGCGGCGGAATTTTTGAGACCTTCTTCGGCGCCGGCGCGCAGACCAGTCGCGACGGCACGCAGCGCGGCTCCGACCTGCGCTACGACATGCAGATCACGCTCGAGGAAGCGGCCTTCGGCGTGGAGAAAGAAATCGAAGTCCGCAAGATGGACGCCTGCGACAAGTGCGACGGCAGCGGCGCTTCGCCCGGCTCGCGCGCGGTCACGTGCACGATGTGCCACGGGCGCGGCCAGGTCCTCAGCTCCCGCGGATTCTTTCAGGTCTCACAGACCTGTCCGCGTTGCCGGGGCCTCGGCGAGATCATCGAGAAGCCCTGCCGCGCCTGCGGGGGCGAAGGCCGGGTCGAGAAGACTAGCCGGATCAAAATCAAAATCCCCGCCGGCATCGCGCACGGCTCGCGGCTGCGTTCCTCGCGCAATGGCGAGGCGGGCGTGCGCGGGGGCGAACAGGGCGATTTGTACGTTGTCATCCACGTGCAGGAACACGCGATCTTCCAGCGCGAAGACGACAACCTCTTCTGCGAAGTGCCGATCTCCTTCCCGACCGCGGCGTTAGGTGGTGAAGTCCCGGTCCCGACTCTGGAAGGGAAAGCGAGCCTGAAAGTCCCCGCCGGCACCCAGAGCGGCCAGAGCTTCAAGCTGCGCGGCAAAGGCATCGTGGGCGTGAATGGCCGCGACCGGGGCGACCTCTACGCACGGCTCCTCGTGGAGGTGCCGACCGACCTGAACGCAGAGCAACGAGGAAAACTGGAGGAATTCGCGGCGCTCTGTGGCGAAGAAAACACCCCGCTGGGCAAAAGCTTCCTCGAGCGCGCGAAAGAATTCTTCCGGTAGGAAGAAAAGTGACGAGCGGTCGAAATCGCACCACTTTGTCACTCGTCACTCCCCTTGACCCCGATCTTTCCCGACCGGACAATTCGCTCATGCTGACCGCCGCGAACAACCCGCTCCTGACGGTCGAGAACTACAAAATCCTCCCGGAAACCGGGCCACGCTACCAACTGATCGAAGGAGATCTCTACATGGCTCCGGCTCCCAATCGCTATCATCAGGACATCTCACGGAACCTCGAATACATCCTCCTCGATTACCTCGACGAGCATCCCATCGGCAAACTCTACCACGCTCCCTTCGACGTTTACCTCGACCTCCATAACGTCTTCCAGCCCGACATCCTCGTCGTGCTGAACCCGCGTCTCTCGATCCTCACCGAGGCCGGCGCGGAAGGCGCGCCCGAGTTTGTCGTCGAGATTCTTTCGCCAAAAACCGCCCGGCTCGATCGGGAGAACAAGCGGCGCGTCTATGCGAGCAGCGGCGTGCGGGAACTCTGGATCATCGCGCCCGAGCCGCAGACGATTGGAGTGTACGACCTGCAAAAAGACGCCGCCGTCCCCGCGAGGACGCACGGGGTCGAGGCGCGCTTCACCTCGCCGCTCTTCCCCGAGCTGACATTCGACGCCGCCCGCATCTTTGCGAGATAGTGACGACTGACGAGCGCCTGATATTCGCCACTGGTCACCCGCCCACTCTCCTTCGCGCAGCGCCTTCGCATCTGCCTAAAGGGTGGCGCGACACGCGGAATTACGCCGCCACCATTTTGTCATCCTGAGCAAAGCGAAGGATCTCACAAGCGTTGACGAAGCGTGGATTGCAGATCGCGCCGGTCACCGCTGCGAGGTCCTTCGCTCTGCTCAGGATGACAAGCGCGCGAAGCCGCTCCACTTGTCACTCGTCACTTCGCCTTCACTCGTCACTTCGCCTTCATGCACCGCTTCTACCTTCCGCCTAACGAGTGGTCCAGCGCCACCCTGACCGGCGCCGAGGCGCACCACGCCCGCAGCGTCCTCCGGCTCGCGGCCGACGACCGCGCCGTCGTCTTCGATGGCCACGGTCGCGAAGCCACCGTCACGATCGAGACCAGCGCGTCCGACGGCGTCCACTTTCGCATCGTGAGCGAAACCGTCACTGCGCCGTTGCGTTGCCGGATCGTCCTCGCCCAGGCCATCCCGAAGGGGAAAAACATGGACCTGATCGTGCAGAAAGCCGTCGAGATCGGCGCGGCCGAGATCTTCCCGCTCGTTTCCGCCCGCACCGTCGTGCAGCTCGACCCGGAGAGCGCCGCGCAGAAACAGGCGAAATGGCAACAGGTCGCGATCGAAGCCGCCAAGCAGTGCGGGCAGAACTGGCTCCCGCAAGTCCACACCGCCTTGACGCCGGAGGAATTCTTCCGCGCTGTAGAGGCCGGCGTGGCGCCCGCAGACCCCGGCGCCGCGCCCGGCGCCCATCCGGCGGGGTCGGTGACGCCGCACCGGGAGCGCCCGGCACGGGTGCCTCTCCAATTCGACCTGCGCCTGATCGGCTCACTCCAGCCCGGCGCGCGGCATCTGAAAGAACTGCTCGCCGAGCAACCGCGCCGGCCCGGGAGCGTCCTCATGGCGATCGGCCCGGAGGGTGATTTCACGCCGGCCGAGATCGCGCTCGCGCGCACGCACGGCTGCGCGCCGCTCACCCTTGGCCCGATCATCCTGCGGGTGGAAACGGCGGCGATCTACTGCCTGAGCATTCTCTCCTACGAGTTGCTTTGAAGAAATGTTAGGGAAATATCGAAGCTCGAATTTCGAAATCCGAAACAAATCCGAATCTCGAAATTCAAAGATTCGAAATCCGGACGCTTCAAACTTATTTCACTCATGGAAGCCCTCTCCAAAAACCTGTCATTCTGATCCCGTAGTCGCGGGAGAAGAATCTCTGTCCCTTCTGCGGGGCGCGCTTGGGCAAGAGTCAGAGATGTTTCGCTCTGCTCAACATGACAATTTTGGAGAAATGGTCGGGATAAGCTGGATCGCTTGCCGTCAATTCGGCCCTTTGCGCTTCCTTCGCATTTCGAAGGATCGGAATTGTTGCTCCGCGATCTGGGCGTGCTCTGCGGGGAAAAACAGAAACCCCGCGTCTGGTGAGACGCCGGGTTTCAAGCAGAGAATCGAGAAACTTGCGGGAGGAGCGGCGTTAGCTCCGACCGTCAGATTGAGATCATCAACCCTCAGTTGGAAGAGGTGCTGTTTCCACCGGAACCATAGAGCCGGAATTCAAATGGGGCATTTGTAGCGCCCGTATTGCTGAAAGTGAAACTGCAGAGGTTCCAACTCGAATCGTTAGGCGACGCCGTCGTTGCAAGTGGTGTCGCGAAACCGTCCGTGCTGGAGAATAATGTCAGCAGGATAGGGCCGCTACCCGTGCTTCGTGAGCCCAGGCTAAACGCAATCGAGTTGATCGCGTAGCTCGCGCTCGGTGTTAGGGAAAAGGTAAAATAAGTCGACTTCGCCAAATTGAGGGCTCCGGACTTTGCACTGACCGAGGCATTCCCACCGCCGCTAGCACCGGTATAGTTCGACGGCGACGTCGTATTGAAAAGGAGTGTGCTGTTCACCGCGGTTAACGCGCTGATCGAGAAGTTGACCGGCGTCCCGCCGTCGTAAATACCGTCCAAGTCATTGAAGTTCCAATTGAAAGTGGTCGTTTGCGCTTGCGCGCCGACCGCTAGACTGATGGCCGTGGCGACCGTTAATGCGATTTTAGTGAGTATTTTCATGCTGATTTTCCCGGGTATTCTTTCGATTTTTTCTCCGAGCGGCGTGACTTGTCAGGACGCAAAATGGGCGACAAGCTTATTTTCACTAAGTTTATGTAACGGGAGGGCGCTCTGCGCTTTCCCTTTTCTCCCTAGCGCTGGCGACGGGGTTGGCAGGCAATAGGGTGCGGGGCTCCGCCACTGCGGTGGGAGACGTATGTAATGTTCGTCATGCCTCCCCCACGGCCGTGGCATTTTCGTGCAGTCGGGGCCCTGTCGTTCTCGGCTAGAGTGCTGTCATCCCGAGCGAAGTGAGGACTCCGCAAGCGTCCTCCGGCGCTGTTTCCAAAAGGGGCCGTCGGGGGAACGCTTGTGAGGTCCTTCGACTCCGCTGCGCTCTGCTCAGGATGGCAATAGAGTGACAAGCGACGAGCAAGAGAGCGCGTCCCTACTTGTCACTTGTCACTCGTCACTCTTCACTCTTTTTCTCACTCGTCACTTTTCTAAACAAAAAGCGCCCCGGTTTCCCGAGGCGCTTTCGCAAAGTTAAAATGGTCGCTGGCTAGCGTCCGCGACGCTGTCCGCCGCCGCCGTCGCGACGTCCGCCGCCACCACCGCCGCCGTAGCCTCCGCCACCGCCGCCGTAGCCTCCGCCACCACCGCCTCCGCCGTAGCCGCCGCCACCGCCGCCGTAGCCACCGCTGCGTCCACCGCCGCCACCGCCACCCGGACGCGCTTCGCGCGGGCGAGCTTCGTTCACGGTCAGCGGCCGGCCTTCAACGGTTTTGCCATTGAATTCGGTGATCGCTTTTGTTGCATCGGCTTCATTGCCCATCGTGACGAAGGCAAAGCCACGGGATTTCCCGGTGAATTTGTCCTGCATGAGGGTGACTTCTGAAACTTCGCCGGCTTGCGCGAAGAGATCCTGGAGATCGGTTTCCGTCGTGTTGAAGGAAAGATTTCCTACGTAGAGTTTGGTGCCCATCTGAGTCTGTCTATTCTATTTTGTGGAAATGCGGCCTGGTCACTGTTCCCGCTCATCGGATTTCAAATCGGCACTGAAAACTCAACTGTCGATTCACCAACTTCCCGGGCTGCTATTTCTGTCGGCTATGTAAGGTGGAATAGAGAGGCGCGCAAGCGGAAACGGGAGCCCGGAAACGGGGGACGATTTGGGGGTTGCGGAGCCAGTTGTGGGTGTGGGCGATTCACATTCGAAGTTCGCGCTCTGGCGTTGTCATCCCGCGCGGAGCGAGGGATCTTGCAAGCGTCCTTCGATATCGGTTTCGAGACTAAGGTCGAAAAACGCTTGCGAGGTCCTTCGCCGCGCTCCGCCGGTTCAGGATGACAACGCTACGATGGCGAACTGACTCGTTCGGATCTGTCGTTCCGGGCTCGCCTCAACGCGCCGCGCGTGCCCCCCTTCGTTTCGATCACTCGTCATTTGAGCATTCGGATTTGTTTCGGATTTCGATATTCGAATTTCGAATTTCCCACGCCGCTAGCTAAGTTGCCCGGCGCAATGAGTCCCTCTCCGACAACCCAGCACCGCGTCGTCCTCCTCGCAGCCGGCGTGGTGAGTCCTCTCGGCCGCGGACTCGGCGAGACGCTCGCGGCTTTGCGCGCAGCGCGCGATTGCGTCACGCCGGTGACGCGTTTCTCCGTCGCGCAGACGCGCTGCTCGACCGCAGGCCAAGTTCCCGATGCCTGGCTCGACGACGCCCTGCCTAACGACGATCGCAGATCGCAGCGGCGCCATCGCGTCTCGCGCATGATGATTCTCGCGCTCCGCGAAGTGCTCACACAGGCGCCCGGGTTCCAGCCCGAGCTCATGGTCGTGGGCACCACGAGCGGCGGGATGAGTTTCGGCGAACAATACTATCGCGCCCTCCAAAGCGCCGACGCCCGCGCGCGCCACCTGCCCACCTGGATCGCGAATTATCCTCCGCAAAAACCGGCGGTCGATGCGCTCGAAGCCTGCGGACTCGACGCGCCCTGCCAGGTGATCGCCAACGCCTGCGCCTCCGGCACGAACGCGCTCGGGCACGCCTTCGAGTGCATTCGCGCCGGGCGCTACGAGCGGATTTTGGCCGGGGGTTTCGATGCGCTCTCGGAGCTGGTCTTCGTCGGCTTCGATTCGCTCCAAGCCTCCACGCCGGAGAAATGCCGACCCTTCGACGGCGCCCGCAGCGGGCTCGTGCTCGGCGAAGGGGCCGCGCTTTTCGCGCTCGAAAATCTCGCGACGGCGCAAGCGCGCGGAGCCGAAATTCTCGCGGAAATAACCGGCTACGGCATCTCGACCGATAACCATCATCTCACCCAGCCCAATCCGAGCGGGATCGGTCCGCGCCAGGCGATGGAGCGCGCGCTGGCCAGCGCGGGCCGCGCGCCTCACGAGGTCGATTACATCAACGCACACGGGACGGCCACGCCCTTCAACGATGCCGCGGAAGGCCGCGCCATCGCCGAGCTCTTCGGGCAGGTGCCGGTCAGCTCGACCAAGGGGATGATGGGGCATTCGTTAGGCGCGGCCGGCGCGATCGAGGCGGTCATCACGTTGCTCGCGCTGCGCGACGGATTTTTGCCCGCGAATATTAACTTCCGCGCGCCCGATGCCGATCTCGCGCTCGACATCGTGGCGAACGAGCCGCGCGCCGTCGCGCCGCGCGTCGCGCTTTCCAATTCCTTCGGCTTCGGCGGCACGAACGCGACCGTCGTGCTCGAGCAACCTGCCATCCGATGAGCGTGCAACTTGCCGGCGTCGGTTGGGTCACGCCGCTCGGGAGCACGCTCGAGGGCGTCTGGGAGAAACTCCGCGCCGGAGAAACGCCGGAGCCGGTGTCGTTAGGCAGTTCGTTAGGCCCAAAGGAATCCCGCGCCTACCGCGTGCCCGCCAACGCGATCGCAGAAGCGGCGCGCCAGCCGCGCCTCCGCCGCTCGAGCGCGATCTCGCGCTTCGCCGTCGTCGCCGGCCTCGCCGCGCTGCGCGATGCCGGCCTCGATCTCGATGCCGCGGCGCCCGCGCGCACCGCGCTCGTCTTCGCGATCTCGAACGGCGGCGTCATTTACACGAAGCGCTTCTATCACGAGATCGTGAAATCGGGCGCGCAGGCGGCCAGCCCGCTGCTTTTTCCCGAGACGGTTTTTAACGCGCCAGCCAGCCATCTCGCGGCGATTCTGGGGATCACCGGCGCGAGTTACACGCTCGTGGGCGACGGCGCGGTCGGCCTGCTGGCGTTGAAAATGGCGGACGATCTGCTCGCGAATCCCGAGCTCGATCGCGTGCTCGTGGTCGGCGCGGAGGAAGTCGATGAACTGCTCTGCGATGCCTATCGCAAGTGGCGTCTGCTCCGGGCGGCGCCCCCGATCGAGCCCTTCGCGCGACCGGCGCGCGGGACTTTTCTGAGCGAAGGCGCCGGCGCGGTGTTGCTCGGGCGGGAGGGGGCGATTGCGGTCAAGCGGATTCATCCGGGCGGGAATTTCGAGCGCCAGCGCGAGCTTGCCCGGCAACTGGATCGGATCGCGCGGGAGCTCGCGACCGGTGGGCGAGCGGATCTTTTTGTGGCGAGCGCGAACGGCACGTTCATCGACGCAGCGGAAGAGCGAATGGCAGCGCAACATTTCCCGGGCGCGGCAATTTATGCGCCGAAACGGTCGTTAGGCGAAAGCGTCGCGGCCGGCGGAATCTGGCAGGTGATTTGCGCCGCGCTCGCGCTCCGGCGGCAGGAAATGCCCGATTCGTTAGGCGCACCAGCCGCGGGTTTGCAGCGCGTGATCGTGACCACCTGCGGGATGAATCAACAAGTCGGTGGGCTCACGCTTTCCTCGTGCTCCTACTCGTAATCGTGCTCGTGCTCGATTTCCTTCAAAGCCGAGTACGAGCACGATTATGAGTAGGAGCACGAGTGGAAGGGGCTTGGCCGCCTTTTCGCCTTTGCAACATTCCCCCGCCCCGCTACCTTCGCCCCCCGCGATGCGTAAGCTGGTTTTTCTGCTTTTTTTGCTGCTCGCTACCCGCTTCGCTTTCGCCGCGAACGAGCTCCAAGGCCCCGGCGCCTTGCCGATCGAGATTAACTCGACCGGCCAAACCACTTACGAGAACGGTCTCGCGACCGCGCGCGACAACGTGGCGATCCATTTTGGCGACACCGATATCTACTCGGATTTCGCGCAATACGACTCGGCGAAACGCGAGCTATTGCTGAAGGGCAACGTCCGGATTTATCGCGGGATCTCGCTCTACATCGGCGAGCAGGCGACCTACAACCTCGATACGAAAGCGATCCAGGCCACGAACATGCGGTCAGGCACTTATCCGTATCTGATCTCCGGCGCGAAGATCGATAGCACCTCCGACGCGGAATATAAGATCACGCACGGCACCTTCACGACCGACGACCGGGAGAAGCCGGATTTCCAGTTGAAGGCGCACGGCGCGCGGATTTATCCCGATGATCGGGTGATCTTTCGCGACGTCACTTTGTATATCGGGAAGGTGCCGATCTTTTGGTGGCCTTACCTTTATCAGCCGCTCGATCAGGATTTCAGTTACGCGATCGCACCGGCTTACCTGAGTTCGTGGGGGCCGTCGCTGCTCGGCAAAGTCACCTTCCCGATCGGGGACAAGATTAGCGCGACGCTCCGGCTCGATTATCGCTCGCGGCGCGGCGAGGCGATCGGGTTCGACTCGGATATTCATTACGGGAAGAAAAACAAGAGCATTGCGAAGCTCAGCACCTATTATCTGCAGGACCAGAATCCGCTGCTCAATCGCACTTCTCTCCCGCGCGGTTCTGTTCCCACCGGCCGCTATCGCCTCTCGCTCCAGGATCGCACTAAGATCACGGAGAACCTCGATATCACGGCGGACATCACGAAGTTGAGCGATCCGTTCATCCTCCAGGATTTTTTCCCGGCGGAATTTCGGGTCGATCCGCAGCCGGATAACAATGTCGCCGCCACTTACACGCAGGAAAATTACGCGCTGACCGCTTACGCGCGTTATCAGCTGAACTCGTTTTTCGAAACGACGGAGCGCCTGCCGGAAGTGGATCTCGACATCAAGCGGCAGCCGGTTTTTCACAGTCCGATTTTCTACGAAGGCGAGACGAGCGCGGGGGAACTGAAGCGGAACTTCCCTAACGGATCGACCTTTACCGATTACAGCGCGTTTCGCTTCGACACGTTTCATCAGTTGACTTACCCGAACACCTATTTCGGCTGGCTCTCAGTCGTGCCGCGCGTCGGGTTTCGAGAAACCTATTACAGCCAGACGCGCGATCTCGGGCCGACCATTTTCACCCCCTCGACTGATCCGCTGGCGCCGGAATATCCGCTGCCCAATCCGGGCTACGATCCGACCACGCAGACGACGCTGCCGCTTGTCCTGACCGGCGATACCTGGCGCTCGGTCTTTAACGCCGGGATGGAGACTTCCTTCAAAGTCTCGCGTGAATGGGAGCAGGTGCAGTCGCGCGCGCTCGGGCTCGATGGGTTGCGCCACATCATCCAGCCCTACGCGAATTTCTCCTACGTCTCGAATCTGAGCGGCGACGCGCTCTCGATCCTGCAGTTCGACCGCGCGCAGCCGTCAACCAAGCTGAAGCCGATCGATTTTCCGGAGTTCACCTCGATCGATTCGATCGATAACTGGACCGTCGCGCGCGTCGGCGTGCGCAATCGCCTCCAGACCCGCCGCGACGATCTCACGGTCAGCTGGCTCGAGCTCGATACCTATTTCGACGTCAACATCGACAATCCGTTTGATCGCACGCAATTCTCCAACGTCTTCAACAAGCTCACCTTCACGCCGGTGCCGTGGATGTCGCTGGTGGTCGATTCGCAGTTGCCGTTGCTCGATAAAGGTTTCACGGAGATCGACACGAGCGTGCGTTTCCAGCCGACGGCCAATACGCAGATCACGGTGGGACATGGCTATTTGAACAACAATCCGTTCTTCCTCAATAGCAGCCTCTACACGATCGGCGGCTACTATCGGATCAACGACAACTGGGGCGTCGGCGCCTATGGCCAATACGAAGCGACCACCAACATCGTCGAGCAGCAGCGTTACGAAATCTATCGCGACCTCACCAGTTGGGTCGGCTCGATCGGCGCGATCGTGCGGAACAACGGCGGCGTCAAAGAATACGGCGTGCTGATGACATTCACCCTGAAGGCGTTTCCGAAATTCAGTTTCGATTTAAATTTCGATCCTGCCGGCACCAATCAAACAACTCCGTAAAACCCTCGGCACTTGGCACTCGTCACTTTTAGTAATGGATCTCTCAATCATCGGTTCCGGTTACGTCGGCCTTGTCACCGGCGCGTGTTTCGCCGACGTCGGCCACAACGTCATCTGCGTCGATAACGACCCGCGCAAAATCGAATCGCTCACCCAGGGCAAAGTCCCGATCTACGAACCGGGTCTCGAGGAAATCATTCATCGCAACGTCTCCGCGCAGCGGCTGCGTTTCACCGGCAGCATCAAGGAAGGCGTCGATAATTCGCAGGTCATCTTCATCGCCGTGCCCACGCCGCAGGGCGACGATGGCGCGGTCGATCTCAGCTTTATCGAACGCGTCGCGCGCGAGATCGCAGATGTTCTGACCGACTACCGGGTGATCGTCGACAAGAGCACTGTCCCGGTGAAAACGGGCGAGAAAGTCGCCGAATCGATCAAGCGCTACAACAAGCGCGGCGCCGAGTTCGACGTCGTGAGCAACCCGGAGTTCCTCCGCGAAGGCTGCGCCGTCGCCGATCTCATGAAACCCGATCGCATCGTGATCGGCGCGCGGAGCGAACGCGCGATCGACCTGATGAAGAAAGTTTACGAGCCCTTCATGGCGCCGATTCTCGTCACCGACATCAACAGCGCCGAGCTCATCAAACACGCCGCCAATTCCTTCCTCGCGTTGAAAATTAGCTACATCAACGCCGTCTCCGCGATCTGCGAAGCGAGCGGTGCCGACGTTGAAAAAGTCGCCGACGGCATCGGGATGGATCACCGGATTGGTCGCAACTTTCTCAACGCCGGCATCGGCTACGGCGGCTCCTGTTTTCCCAAGGACATCTCCGCTTTCATCACGATCAGCGAGCAGCTCGGCGTGCCCTTCACGCTCCTGAAAGAAGTGCAGCGGATCAACGCCGGCCAGAAGGAGCGTTTTCTTAAGGCGATCCGCGATGCGCTCTGGGTTTTGCGCGATAAAAAAATCGGTGTCTGGGGACTTACCTTCAAGCCCGACACCGACGACATCCGCTCGTCCGTCGCGATCGAGCTGGTCGCGGAGATGTTGCGCGAAGGCGCGAAAGTCAGCGCCTACGATCCGAAGGGAATGGAAAAAGCACGCGAAGTGAAATCGATCGCGGATGCGACTTTTACGGAGACCGCGATGGAAGCGATCGAGGACGCCGAAGCACTTATCATCGCCACGGAATGGGCGGAATTCGCGAACGTCGATCTCGCGGCGGTGAAGGCAAAGATGCACACCCCGATGATTTTCGACGGTCGCAATCTCTACGATCCCGAGACGATGCGGAAGCTCGGCTTCTACTACACCTCGATCGGCCGGCCGGCCGCGAAAAACGCCTAACGAGAAGCGTGTCGAGCCGCCATCTTGCCCTCGCCGCGCTCCGGCGCTGGCGCACCGGCGCGGAATTTTCCGATCAAGTTGTCGGCGATCTTTTCAGTCGGGGCGGCCTGAGCGCGGCCGATCGCGCTTTCGCACTCGAGCTCTTTTACGGCGCGCTACGCAATCTCACGCTCCTCGATTTTTGGATCGGCCAACTGCGCGCGGCGCCGGTCGATGCGCAGTCGCGCGACATTCTGCGGCTTGGTCTTTACCAAATTCTGCTCATCGAAACGGCGGCGCACGCCGCGGTTTTCGAGACGGTTGAGCTCGCGCCCGCACGCGCGCGCGGATTGATCAACGCGCTGCTCCGTCGCGCGCTCCGCGAGAAAGATCGCCTAACGAGTCTCGCCGATGAACAACCGCTCGCAACGCGCTTTTCGCATCCGGAGTTTCTCGTCGCGAAGTGGATGAGCCAGTTCGGGACCGAGGCAACTTATGACCTCTGTCGCTGGAATAATCTTCCGGCGCCCGTTTCCGCGCGGATCAATTCGCTAAAGATCAGCGCCGCTGACTTTCTCGGAAAATATCCCGGAGCCGTGCTGCTGCCCGGACGGGAAAACTTCGTCACTTTATCAGAGCCGGCTGACGCTTTGCGTAACGGCGACTGTTACATTCAGGATCCGAGCACCGTGCTCGCCTGCGAACTTCTGGCGCCGTTGCCTAACGAGACTGTGCTCGACGCCTGCGCCGCTCCTGGTGGCAAGTCCTCTTACCTCGCCGCCATGATGCAAAACAGCGGAAGTCACGTCGCCGCCGATCGCGACGACCTGCGGCTCGAGCGTTTGCGCGGCAATCTCACAAGACTCGGCGTGGCCAACGCCACGATCGTCCGCTGCGATTGGCGCGAGCCGGAATCGATCCGCGCCGCGCAGTTTCAACCGCAAAGCTTTCACAGAATCCTGCTCGACGTCCCCTGCAGCAACACCGGCGTCATGCGCCGCCGCGTCGATCTGCGCTGGCGTTTGCGGCCGAACGAGTTCGCGACCATGCAGGCGCAGCAACTTGCCATCCTCGAAAATGTCGCGCCGCTCCTCAAGCCCGGCGGTTCGTTAGTCTACAGCACCTGCAGTCTGGAGCCGGAAGAGAACGAGGAAGTAATCGACGAGTTTCTCGCGGCGCATCTGGATTTTTGCCTAACGGAAAGCCAGAGGAGTCATCCAATTCGCGATGGCTTTGACGGCGCCTACGCGGCTCGGTTGCATCGCCCCGTCGTGGTGGAATGATAAATGATTATGCAAGACGCCCGTTTCGATCAGCTCGCTTCTGTTCTCGTTAACTACTCCACCGATCTAAAGCGCGGCGAGAAGGTGCTCATCGAAACTTTCGACACTCCGGAAGAAATGACGATCGCGCTCATTCGCGCGGCGCGGAAAGCCGGCGCGATTCCTTTCTCGCAAATCCAGCGGGCGCGCGTGAGCCGGGAGCTCGCGCTCAGCGCCGATGAGAAACAGCTCGATCTCGCCGCGGCGCACGAGCTCGCGCGGATGAAGAAGATGGACGCTTACATCGCCGTCCGGGGCAGTCATAACGTGAGCGAGTTATCCGATGTGCCAATCGATCGAATGAAGCTGGTCGCGAAGAAGATGCGGCCGGTGCAGGACCAGCGGGTGCAGAAAACCAAGTGGGTCGTGTTGCGCTGGCCGAGTCCCGCGATGGCCCAGATGGCCGGCATGAGCACGGAAGCGTTTGAGGATTTCTTCTTCAAAGTCTGCACGCTCGATTACCGGAAACTGCAGCCAGGAATGAAGGCGCTGAAGGCGTTAATGGAAAAGACTGACAAGGTGCAGATCAAAGGGCCGGGCACGGATCTGCGTTTCAGCATCAAAGGCATTTCCGCGATCATCTGCGGCGGCGATCGGAATATTCCTGATGGAGAAGTTTTCAGCTGTCCGGTCAAGAACTCCGTCCAGGGGCAAGTCACATTCAATGCGCCGACGATCTACCAGAGCACCGGCTTTGAGAATATCCGGCTCGACTTTCGCGATGGAAAAATCGTCGATGCGACCAGCAACCAGACGAAGAAGCTGAATGAGATTCTCGATTCCGATGCCGGGGCGCGCTACATCGGCGAGTTCTCGTTAGGCTGCAATCCCTACATCCGCGAACCGATGCGCGACATCCTCTTCGACGAGAAGATTGCAGGCTCGTTCCATTTCACGCCCGGCCAGGCGTATCAGGAAGCCGATAACGGCAACCGCAGCCAGGTGCACTGGGATATGGTCTGCATTCAACGGAAAGACTACGGCGGCGGCGAGATCTACTTCGATGATAAACTCGTTAGGCGCGATGGCGAGTTTCTGCCGAAAACGCTCCAGTCACTGAACTGGTCGAAGTTTAAGTAAGAGGACAGTCTAAAGAGTCGGCAGACCAGGGCCGAGCTCCTGCGACGCCGGGGGGGAGCGCCTCTTGCTGTGTCGCACACCGAAGCGCCGCTCAGGATTCGCGAGGCTCATCCCTCCAACACCCGGGGTGGGGCGGCTTCTTAACCCCTCGGATGGGAGGCGCTTTCCCGCGCCGAAGTCCGTCTATTACAGTCCCGCCGCCTAGTTGCGACGGCCGGCGCCGAGCGGGTTGAGCTGGATGAGTCCGAGATCGTTATTCCCACTCAATTCCACATTGCCAACTTCGAAGACCGGCGCGCCTTCGATCGAGCTCGGGCCGGTGCCGGGAAGCTGCACCGCGACGTTTTTCGAAGTCGAATTCAAAACGACCGAAGCGATCTCGAACGAGGGCGAGAACTCAACCGTCGCGATTTGGAACGACGCTGTCATGAGGACCGAGGCCTGGCCTTGCGCGCTCGGCGTTAACTGCACCGGCGAAGCGGCGGCATTCGACATGAGCTGCAAACCCGAAATCTCAAAAGAAGGCGTGGTGATCGGAGTCGGGCGCTGCGCCGACGAAGGCGTCAACCTGACCGAGCCGATACTGCCGCCGGGGCCGAGCTGAAGGCTGGAAAGCTCAAAGGTGACCTGCAGATTCATCGCCGGCTGCGGCTGCGCGGAGGGCGCGAGGCGCATCGAGACGATCTTCGAGATCGGCTTCAACTGGAGCAAGCCCATCTTGAAGTTTGGAGTCAACTGCAGCGACGCGATCTCGAGCGAGAAGGTTAACTGCACCGCGGTCTGAAGACCGGATGAGGGCTGCGCGGGCGCGGAGGATGTGGCGGCGCTGGATGCGATGGGTCCGGGAGTGCCCTCGCCTCCTGCTGCAGGCGAGGGCCAGGTTCGTTAATGGCGGTGATCGGAGTCGGTTCAGGCATGATGGCAGGAGTAGTTTGCGGTGGTGTAGTTGGATTAGTGGTGGTGATCTTAGAAGGGATCGCGGGAGTTTCAACGGAAGAGTGCGCCGGCTTCGCGCCTGCGATCCCTGCGATCCCAGCGATCGCAGCAGTCTCAGGTTCGAGGCGATGAGGCGCTTGTTCCGGCTTCTTCACCGGCTCGGATTTTGGCGCGGTCAATTCCGTTGCAACCGGCGCCGTAGGAGTGGTCGCGATCGTTTTTGCGGGAAAAATGGGAGCCGGAAGCGGAGGTTGCGGCGCGGCCTGGCCAGCGATCGCAGCAATCGCCGCGGTCTCAGGTTCAAAACGGGCCGGACGTTGTTCCGGCTTCTGCTCGTTAGGCACGACTTTGGGCGGTTCCACTTTGGCAGCGACCGGCGCGGAGGCGGTCAGGTGCGGAGGCGGTCAGGTGCGGCACGGGTTGGCCCTGCCCGACCGGTTCTTCGCGTTTCACGAGAGGTTTCTCAACGTCGGCAACCGGTGGTTTCGCTTCTGCGGCGATAGCAGGTTTCGGCGGCTCGGCCGCAGGCGTTTTCGGCGCGGCGACGATCGGCAGCGGGGTCGCGGCGGCGGCTTTCGCAGGCAGCAGCGACGGCTTCGGCAAGGCGGCGAGCGAGACTTCCTTCTCGTCCCGGAGCAGCTTCGGCGCGACCTGCGGCTCGTTCGGCGCAGTCGCTGCTTTCGGAGTGACCGGCGCTTTCGCGGCCGGGGTCGGAGTGGAAGGCGTGACCGGGCGAACTTCCGAGATGGGGTCGCTTGGTTCGTTAGGCGAGACGTCGGACGGTTCGCCGGTGGCATTTCGTCCAGCGGCAACGCTTAACGGGAAGACAGGCTTCCGCACGGCGGGTTCGCTCGCGGTTAGTTTCAGGGAAAGTTTGGGCGGACCAGCATCGATTTGTTCGCGCGAGAGACGGCGCTCATCGGCCGCAACCGACCCACCGAACGGTGGCTCAGTCAGCGGCAACGAAGACTGGTAAAGGGACGAGCCGGCCGGCTGCCGGCGGATTTGTTGAACAACGAGCCAACCGAGAATCCCCACGCCCGCGAGGAGCAGACCGACAAAGAGAAGTGTCTGCGGCTCCGACACGTGGTCGATCAATTCGGCGAAGGTCGGCTGTGAGTATTCGCGGATGCGAGCTGGAGCGAGCGCCGTCGCGGCCGGAGTCAGCGCCAAGCTCGAATTAGCCGTCGGCGGAACTGAAGCCTTGGCAACAGAAGTGGCGGGAGCGTGGGCCGTCCTGGCAGACGGCGCGGCGGTCTTCACCGTGGGAGTCGCTTTCGCGATCGCAGGCGCAGCGGCCTTCGCCGCGTTTGGAGTCGCGTTCGCCAGCACCGGCGCGGGAGAAGACGCTGCGATCGTCGCGGCCGCCTTTGTCGCTATTGGTGCGCTGGTCGCCGCTGCCGGCGAAGGATTTGTCCCCGCGCCGGGCGTAGAGACAGCTGCTGACGCTGTTTTCTCCTGAGTTCCCGCCGCGACGGGGGCCGGAATCGATTCCGCTTCGCCAAACCGCATCGCGGGAGTCGGACCAGCCGGCGTCGCATTGGCTTGCGCGAGCGCGGTCGTGGCCGGCGTTTCGGTGGCGCGCTTCAGCCATCCGAGATCGTAAAACGTGTCGACGAACACGATGTTCAGCGCGGGCGAATAGATCTTCCGGGCCGACTTCACCCAGTCATTCCCCTGGTCGGAGTTATCGTGTTGAAACGCCCAGGCCGCCTGCGCGTAGTAGAGCGCCGGTGTGTCGCCGGTAAATTTAAATTGATCCATCATCTGCTGCGCCTGCGCGTCGTTGCCTTCGAGCAGCAGAGTCATGAAAATCTTGTATTTAATGAGCTGCGCCGCCTGGTTTTTCTCACCGCCGGGCGTCTCCGCGTAGAGCTTCTCAAGTCGCTCGCGCGACTTCGCGTAGTCCTTCTTTTTGAACGGGATTTGCGCGAGATTGTATTGCGCTTCGCGGAACTTCGGATCGGCCGAAAATGCCTTCTCGAACGCACTCTCGGCGTCGTCGTATTTCCCCTGCTCCATCAGAATTTCGCCGCGCAGGTTGAGCGAATTCGCCTGGTCGGGCGCGCCTTCATCAGCGAGACCGAGAAACTTCAACGCGCCCGCGAAATCACGCTGTTGGAAAGCCCGCTCCGCCTGCTCGAAGTTTGCCTGCGCATCCGCTTTCATGCGCGCGGCATGTTCCGCGGTCGAAGTGATTTCGATCGCCGCGCGCGTTTCGCCGGCCGGTTTCTTCAGCCAGCCGATTTCGTAGAACGACTCCGCGAAGAGCTTGTTCAGCGGCGCGGCGTAATGTTTGTCCGCCGCGTCCATCCATTCCTTCGCTTCCTTCTCGTTGTGATGCTGGAGCGCGATCGCCGCGTTCGAGTAGTAGAGCGCGGGGCTGTCCTTTTCGCCCTCGAACTTGTTCACGATCCAGTCGGCCATTTTCTCCTTACCCTGGAGTACGAACGTGAGAAGGATTTTGTATTGAATCAGGAGACTGGTTTCGCCTTTCATCTCTTCGCTGTCGCCGGCGACGAGCACTTCGAAACGATTTCGCGCTTCAGCCCAATCCTTTTTTAAGAATGGGATCTCCGCGAGATTAAAGCTGGCGTTCCAGAACTTCGGCTCGATCTCCAGCGCCTTGCGCAGCGCCTTCTCAGCCTTGTCGTATTCGCCCTTTCGCATCAGCACGACACCGCGGAGATTTTTCGATTCCGCGAGATCGGGCTGGCGCGCGTCGATGGCGTCGAGGGCTTTAAGCGCTGCGTCGTAATGATTGGCGTCGAACTCCCGAAACGCCTTGTCGTACATCGTCTCGAGTTCCGGCTTGCTCGGCTTCACGCCCGTGGCCGCAAAGGAGCTTAGGACCAACAGGGAAATAGCGATGAGACGAGGGATATTCATGACAGCGGCATCAAACGCGAACGCATGGGATAAGACAAGTGCTTAATTCTCCGGTTTACGCCCTCTGGCTGGCGTCGTTGTTGGCTTTGCCGGCTCGGTCCCGGCCGGCGGATTTGAGTTATTCTCGCCGGTCTTGGGACTTTGCCGTTCAAAGGTATGAAGCAGTGATCGCGCCAGCCGATTAAGAAAAGGCGGCCGTGGTGTCGGCGCCGGGGTTGGGATGGGAACGGACGTGGCTGCGCGTGTCGGCGCCGCTGCCGCAGAAGCGGCTCGTCGAGCCCTGGCTTTCGTGACTCTGGGCGGCTTCTTCTCCGTGTGCGCATGCTTTTGCTTCTTTCCCTTGCTCTTCGCGACGGTTTTGGGAGTGGAAGGAGGAGCCGGTGAAGCCTCGTGAGCCGACGCAATTCTCGTGGGCTCGGGCGTTGCCTTGCTTTGCTTGGTGGCGGCCACCTGCGGCGGCGGAGACTTTGCCGGACTCGGAAGCACTGATTGCGACGGCGAGGAGGCCGCTACGCTGCCAGACGTATCCTTACCTAACGAACCCAGGTCCAACAGCGTGCTCGCAAACTCGGAGTTCGCTTCCTCGGAAAAGAGCTTCTTCGCCGAATCGACCCACTGCCGCGCCTGCTTGGGGTTATCATGCTGGAAGTTCCAGGCCGCCTGGGCGTAGTAGAGCGCGGGCGTTTGGTCGGTAAACTTAAACTGATCCATCGTCTGCTGGGCCGCGCTTTCGTTGCCTTCCTGCAACAGGGCGAGGAAGAGCTGGTAGCGGATCAGTTGCGCTGTCTCAGGCTTCAGAATTCCAGACTTTCCGTTCAGCAGCGTCTTCAACCGCACGCCTGCGTCGGCGTAGTCTTTTCTCCCAAGCGAAATTTTGGCGCGGATATATTTCGTTTCCCACGCTGTCTGATCCGCGCCGGCTGCTTGGTTCAGGGCCGCTTCGGCTTCATCGAACTTCCCCTGGCCGAGCAAAATCCTGGCGCGCAAGCGAATCGCAGCCGGTTCCCCGGGAACGCCCTGCTGCGCGGCATCGAGGAATTTCAACGCATTCTGGAAGTCGCGAACCTCGAAGGCGCGTTTCGCCTGCTCGAGATTTGCCGGCGCATCCGCCGCAGTCCCGCCACTGGGCGCAAACTTGGCGAGGATCGGCGGCTCACCCGTCGGTCGCGGCAACCAACCCACTTCGTAAAAGGACTCACGAAATAACTGGTTAGCGTCCGCCGGGAAATCCTTCTCCGCGGCAGTCATCCAATCCTTCCCCTCGTCCCGCTTGCCCCGATGGAAAGCGATCGCCGCTTCGGCATAATCGAACGCCGGGCTTTTCTCCGCGCCTTTTAGTTTGCTCAAGATCGCCCCGACCTTCTCGTCCTCGTTCTCGAACAGGACGGTGAGCAAAATCTTGTAATCGACGAGCGGAACGATCGCATCGGCGAGTTCCCGCGGCACGGCTTCGCGCAAGGCGGCGAAACGGCTCCCGGCCTCGGTCCAGTTTTTCCGCAGAAATGGAATGTCGGCGAGGTTGAACCGGGCCGACCAAAGATGCGGGTTGATCGCGAGCGCCTTCTGCAACGCGGTCTCCGCGCGGAGATACTTTCCCTGTCGCATGAGGACGACCCCGCGGAAATTTTGCACCGCCGCGAGCCCCGGCTGGCGGGCGTCGATCGCATCGAGTTCTTTCAGGGCGGAAGCGTAATGGCCGGCACCCAATTCCTTCTCCGCCTTCTGATAAAAAGCGGCCAGCTCAGCCTGCGAAGGCGCCACTTCGGTCGCCGCGACGCAGCCCAGAGCGATAACTAAAACGGCTACGACTCTTTCCCATCTCATCACTTGGGAACAAGAAGCGCGCGACCCGCCCGATGACAAGTGCGAACGCCGCGCGGGCCGCGGGTCGGCGCGCGCGCCATCCGACCGAACGCGCAACCGCGCTCCGCCAGATGCCGATCAGCCGCTCCTGAGCCAGCTGCTGATGAACGTCTGAAGATCCGGTGATCATCTCAGGAAACTAGTCGCCGTCCGATAAGCCCGCGTGTCATCCTGAGCCGGCGAAGCGCGGCGAAGGACCTCACAAGCGTAGAGCGGCGTCCCATTCCGACCGGCCCTGCGAAAAACACCCTCCGCCGCAGCTCGACACACTTCTCCCTATTCATAAATGCGTTGTAAATAACCGAATGATCGATTGGAAAACCTGGCAACCTAGCCAACGCGCCAACCTCCTCTTCATCCTGCGCGGCGACAAAATTCTCCTCATTCGCAAAAAGCGCGGCTTCGGCGCGGGGAAAATCAACGGACCGGGCGGGAAGATCGATCCAGGCGAAACCGCGCTCGAATCGGCGCTCCGCGAGACTTATGAAGAACTCGGAATCCGGCCGCTCGACGCGGAGCAGCGCGGCGAGTTGCACTTCCAATTCCGCGACGGCTTCAGCCTGCACTGCGTGATTTTCCTCGCGCACGATTTCGAGGGCGAACCGCACGAAACCGACGAAGCCATTCCCCTCTGGACGCCGCTCGACGCGATTCCTTACGACGAGATGTGGGGCGACGACCGGCATTGGTTGCCGCTGCTGATTGGTGGCGAAAGCTTCGTCGGCTACTTCGAATTCGACGGCGAAGAACTACTCAGTCGCGAAATCATCGTTAGGCCGAAATAATCGGCGCCGCGATTTCCGGCCCGGCTTTTGCCAGCCCGAGAGCCGCGCTCCCGATAATCCCCGCATCGTTCCCAAGTGCGGCCGGCACGATTTCGAGCTTCTCGTGAAAGATCTTCATCGTCCGTTCGCGCACGATCTGGCGGATCGGCCCAAAGACATACTCGCCCGCTCTCGCGATCCCGCCGCCGATCACGATCCGATCCGGGTTCAAGAGCCAGACGATGTCGCAAAGCGTCGTGCCGAGGTGAAAGCCGATTTCTTCCCAGACCATTTGCGCGATCGCGTCGCCCTGGTCGGCCGCGTCCTGCAGCGCGATCGGCGTGCACTCCTCCTCGCTTTTCGTTAGGCCGGCTTCTCGGTAAAGCTGCCGCCCGCGCTCGCCGATCTGCACATTGCCGACATACTTCTCGAGCGCGCCGAAGTTTCCGTAATGCCCGGGCACGCCCCGCGGGTCGATCGACATCTGCCCGATCTCGCCGGCGCCGAGTTGGCTGCCGCGAAACAGTTGTCCATCCAGAATCAACCCGCCGCCCACGCCCGTCCCGAGCGTCACGCAGACCACGTTGACGCCGTCGCGCCCGGCGCCGTAACGCCATTCCGCGTAAGTCATCGCGTTCGCATCGTTGTCGATCGCGACCGGAAGCCCGGTCCGGTCCTCGAGCAGCTTCGTTAGGCAAACATCGCGCCAGCCCGGCACATTGGAGAGCTCGCGCACCACACCGTTCACGCTGTCGACCATTCCCGGCAATCCCGCGCCGAGCGCGCAAACATCAGGATGTTTCGCGCGCAATTCCTCGACCGCGCGCACGACCGCGCCGAGCAACGCTTCCGCGCCCTCGTGCTTTCGCGTCGGAATCCGCTCGGCGAATTCCACGATCTCGCCGCCGACGACGACCCCGGGCTTTACGCTCGTGCCGCCGAAATCAACCCCGATTGCTTTTCTCATCATCGTCCCGCTCGCCTAACGACTTCCAGATTACCCACGATCCGCAAACCTTCCAGCGTCAGGTGCGGATGGACCGCGTCGATCTGCGGCAT
>JBDTIQ010000209.1:0-13550 GCA_039936335.1 Chthoniobacterales bacterium | reverse complement strand
GCCGCCGGCCCGCTCTTTCTCCATGCAGGCGACTTTCTTTCCCAGTTGGGCGGCGCGAATCGCGCCGACATAGCCGGCAGGTCCGCCGCCGATGACAATGAGGTCGTATTTCATAGAATTCGTTAGGCCACGGTGACCGGACGGGTGAGCAGTTTCTGGAACTCTGGCTCATCGCGCAGAAAATCCCAAGTCGGATCCGGCTTGAGCAGCTCCGGCGTGAGCGGCCCGGGATGTGCGAGAAGTTCCTGCACGATCTGCAAGGCGCGTTTCTTCTCGCCGATGAGGGCGTCAACTTGTGCAGCGGCTTGGACGATGTCGGGCCTGTGGAAGGCGTCCTTGCTGATCCGCAAGAGCCGGAGGGCAATCTCGAAAAGCCCCGGCTAGGACAAGAGCGATCGGGAAGCCGATCAACAGCAGCACGATGACCAGACGCGACGACCACAGCGGCAACTCCCATGCGAGAAAGACCGCCGCGACCAGCTGGATCGCGCCCCGCCCGCCGCGATCACCTAAGCCACTGCGACCGGTAAACTTTCCGGCGCTGTAATTCCTCGAAAAACCCCTGCACCAAGAGCTAATTCGACTGCCGCGATCCGTTCGCAAGCTAATCGCGCAGTGGCTTACAGTTATCCCGTTGCACCCACGCCGTAGGAAACAGCCGTAGTCGCAAAAAAAAGATTGGAACCGCCTCGCCAAACGTATAAAACCCGGAAGTAATCCAACCAGAAAGGAAACAGAATATGACTCGAAAAGAAAACAATGAGTCGGTGCAAGAAGGTTCGACCGGATCGACACCGGAAGAAACGGACTCGCGATCGGAGGCGGGACTTGTCCGGGGAGCCGACGGTGGGCTTTACCTAATTACAAAAGATAAGCCCCCGTTCAAACTAAAACCCGAGGTGTCGGATGCCTTTGCTTGCGTGCGCGACGACGCTCAAGAAAAAATGTCATGCATAGTCAAGGAGGCCTACCGCGGGCATTTTGGCGGCACGCAATTCGTTAAATTCCCGGATGTAGTAGCAGTTCCGAAAAAATAACCGTGCCCATCCAAGTTGAAGGAGGCGCTCCTTCGGCATCGGCTGAAACCACTCTCAAGGTCCTCTGGAGTGGCACGCACCGGTCGCAGACCTTGGACAGCACGGTGCAAAGCGCCCTCCACCTGGCGCCCGTGATGGGCATCACCCGCGTAGCGGATGTAACTGGCTTAGACGCGATCGGTATTCCGGTCGTGATGGTCTGTCGGCCGAACTCCAGATCGGTTGCAGTGTCGCAGGGGAAAGGAATTGACCTTCCCAGTGCACGTGCCTCGGGCTTGATGGAGGCAATCGAACTCTACCACGCAGAGACGATTACTCTTCCGTTGCGCCTGGCGAGTTATGAAGAGCTTCGCTATAGACATAACGTGGTCGAGCCTGGGACGATCTCGCACAGTATCGCCTCCCGTTTCCATCCCGGTCTGCGCCTCCTCTGGATCGAAGGACGCGATCTTTTGACTGAGAAGACATTGCTTGTTCCCTACGAGATCGTTCACACAAATTATACACTCCCTCCTCCTGATGGTTATGGATGCTTCAACGCCAGTTCCAATGGTCTAGCCTCAGGAAATCATATCCTCGAAGCAATTTCCCATGGTCTCTGTGAAGTGGTCGAACGCGACGCCACCACGCTATGGAAGCTGCGGGGCAAGGAACGACTGGAGCGCGGCCGGATCGATCTGAGCAGTGTGAATGATGGGGCCTGTCAGCAACTCCTCGCCAGGTTTGAAGCTGCCGAGGTGGGAGTTGCCGTTTGGGATATCACGACTGAAATAGGAATTCCAGCGTTTGCCTGCTTCGTGCTCCCTTGGGAAGAGAGTGAGCTCTGGTATTCTCCCACGGTCGCCGCCGGATTCGGTTGCCACCCTTCTCGGGCGGTCGCTCTCGCGCGCGCTTTGACTGAGGCAGCCCAGTCCCGGTTGACTCTGATCGCGGGCTCGCGGGATGACTTTGGGAGTGAGGTGTATGATCCATGTCTGGACGAGGCACTTATGTCTGCCATTCATGGGGAGAGTAATTCGTCCGAGAAAAGACGGTTTGAAGAAATCCCCACTTGGGAGAGCGAGACCCTGCAGGCTGACGTGGAATGGGAACTTCAATGCCTGCAGCGGGCCGGCTTGGAGCACGTGATCGTAGTCGACCTGACGAAACCCGAGTTCGCCATCCCTGTCGTTCGCGTCGTCGTGCCCGGTCTTGAATCGATGCTCGCACCTGATTACCTGCCAGGTCCGAGAGGACGAGACGTTCTAAAGGTATGACAGGGAAAGCGTGCATCTTTACGGGCCCCACTCTCCCGGCGGCAGAGGCACGCCCTCTCCTCGACGCAACCTATCTGCCTCCCGCGCGGCAGGGCGACGTTTATCGCGCGAGTTTGTTCAAGCCCGCGGCGATTGGAATCATCGACGGCTACTTTCAATTCACTCCGGCGATCCGGCACAAGGAGATCCTGTGGGCCATGAGTCACGGCATCCACGTCTTTGGCAGCGCAAGTATGGGAGCCTTACGCGCGGCCGAGCTGGCAGCCTTTGGGATGGAAGGAGTCGGAACGGTTTTCGAGCTCTACCGCGACGGGGTCCTCGAGGACGATGATGAAGTCGCCTTGGTCCATGCGCCGGCCGAGATGAATTACCGCCCGATCTCAGAAGCCATGGTCAATATTCGATCGACTCTTATGGCAGCCACGCGCACTGGTGTGATTAGATCGGCATTGCAGGTGAGGCTGGAGAGGATCGCCAAGGAAACGTATTATCCAAATCGCACTTATCCTGCGCTCCTGAAAGAGGCTCGACGAGCCGGGCTGCCCGAGGCCGAGCTGGTCCGTTTTGAGCGATGGCTCCCTACAGGGCAGGTGGACCAAAAACGCCAGGACGCCGCAGCCATGCTGCAATTGATGCATAACCGTTTGCGTGAGGGCCTGGAACCAAAAAAGGTAACTTACTTCTTCGAGCACACCCTGATGTGGGACTCAGCGCTAGAAGAGCGCCAGAATCGGTCCCCAGAAGCACAGGTCGCAGACGGAAGCTGATTCATTTCGCTGTCTTAGAGACTGTAAGTTGCTGAAAGCGGCGATCAGAGCGCAGCGGATCGAACATCGGATCAAGCCGGAGGAGTGCGGGTGTAAGTGGTGCGCTTAAACCGAGCGCGCCGTCATAGGGTATTTTGAGTAATCGTTGCAGAGCAGTCGTCGCACCTTCCACATCTCCCGTGCGAGCAGCGATCCGCGCCAAAACTTCGATCGCGATCGGGCCACTCACCGCGTCCTCCTGCACTGGTCGCGCCACCGCCGCTCGCTCCGCAAAAGCGAGAGCTGCGGCCTTGTCGCCCAAACTCACGCTCGTTAACGCCAAGTCGCTTAGAAGCATGACATTCTTGGGCTGGCGTCCGAGGAAACCACTCAACTCCCGGCGCGCTTCCTGCCAGCTGGCCTGCGCCGCCTGATGGTCGCCCGAAGCATCCTGAAGCCAGCCTAGCCAGAAGCGCAGTTCTCCGTTGATATAACCAAGCTTCGGATCGAGTTGCATCAACATCTCCCGGAGTCGATTAACCATCTGCTCGGGATGACGTTCCAATAAGGCTTCGTATGCCTGGGTCTCGACTGCGTTAGGATGGTCTGCCGTCGGTTGCAGAGGTGTGAGAAGCGAGGAAGCGCGGCGCAGGTCACCTTGCGCCTGCGCGATGCCGCCCTTTAAGGCGACTGCGTCGATGTCATCCGGTGTGATATCAAGCACTTGATCGAGTTTTCGGACCGCGTCGGGGAATCGTCGCAGGTGGACGTAAGAAAGCGCGTGTTGGGTGAGCAGACTTGGATTGCGGGGATCAAGCCCTTCAGCCTCCTCGAAGTAGGAGTCGCTCTGTTCCCAAAGTCCCTGTCTTCGCGTGACCAGCGCGAGTGCTTCTGGGACTCGGCTGTTGTTAGGCAAGGCCTGACGGGCTCGCAAGAAGAAATCCGTGGCTGCCGGATAATCCCTCAGACAGGCAAAGTTATAATAACCCTTGGCCAGGAGCGCCTCGCCGAGATCAGGTTGCAGCGAGAAAGCCATCTCCGACGCGTGCTGTGTCTCATCCATCAACGCCTCTGTCGGTTGGAAGTTATAGGTGAAAAGACTGACGGCATCGACATTGGCCAGCAGAGCCCAAGCCAGAGCAAATTTCGGGTCGAGGCGCACCGCTTCCCGGAGATGTTTTTGCGCGCCCAGATTGCTGGCCGGGGTTGTCCCTGCCTTCAACGTGAAAGCAAGCCCTCGCAGATACTCATCGTAAGCAGCCGGCACTTCCGTCGCCTTCGCCTCGAGGGTTTGCTTCTGCGCACCGCTCAGAGTGACACTGAGTTGCTGAGCGATTGCCTGCGCGATCTCACTTTCGACCGAAAAGATATCGGTCAATTCGCGATCCAAGGTGTCAGCCCACACCTGCGAGCCTGTCGCCGCTCGAATCATCTGCACATTGACGCGCACCTGGTTACCGCTCTTTTGCACACTCCCTTCGACAAGGTAAGAGACGTGCAGCTGAGTCGCGATCTCGGTTAGATTCGCTGGTGCGCTTTTGTAGCGCTCTGTGGAGGTCCGGGAGATGACCTTCAAATCGGAGATCCGGCTCAGCCGGGTGAGGATTTCATCCTGCACGCCCGCGGCAAAGTAGGCGTTGGCAGGTTCTTCGCTCTGGTTTTCAAAAGGTAACAGCGCGACGCTCTTCTCTGTCGCGATCTCCGGCGGGAGCTTGGGAGGACTCGGATGGCGTAGGGCAAGGACTGCAATTACCGTGAGCAGCACGAGAATGATTGTGACGTCAAGCTTCCTCCCGGTGCTGCGGGCGATGGATTGATCCGGAGCGACATTTGTCGTCCGAGTGATCCCTTCCGGGGTGAGCTCGTAAATCCACGCCAAGACCAGCGCGATTGGGAATCCCAGCGCCAGGAGAAGCACGATCAAACGTGCCGCCCAATTCGGTATCTCGAAGATGGGGAAGACCTGTGTCGCGATCTGGATCAGGAGCCAGCTGACCACGCCGTAGGCGACGGCGACCTTATACACATTCCGCCGCCGCAATTCAGCGAAAAACTTTTTCGGATCCACGGTGTCTCCCGCGCAGGGTGAAACTGACTCGTACCAGTTTCCCCTCGCGCCTGACGACGAAATAAGCCAGCGGATTCGACTATTTTATCCCGGTGGCGAAGACAGTCTGGAAATGCGGGCTCACCTTCTCGCGGGAGACGACGGTCACTTCGATGTCATGGAAGCCGGCGGTCTCGAGCCATTGATGCAATTGCACTTCACTGAAGCCGAGCCAGTGATCGGCATACAGCTCCCGCGCTTTCTCGAAACGGTGACTGAGCAAATCGAGCACGACGACACGTCCACCCTTCTTCAAAACCCGATGCGAGGCGGCTATGGCCCGCTCCGGATGAATCGCGTGGTGCAGCGCCTGGCTGAAGATGGCTAGGTCAACGCTGCTTTTCGTGATCGGCGGATCTTCAATGTCGCCAAGCCGATACTCGAGATTCTTGAAGCCGTGCTTCTTCGCCAACTGCGAGCCGAACTCGACCATCTTGGGCGCGTTATCTATCGCGATGACTTTCTGCGCCGTCTTGGCGAGCAGTTGCGAGAGCGTCCCCTCGCCCGCACCGAGATCTGCGACCGTCAGCGGCGGGAGAAGCGCAATCATCGTATGCGCGAGCGCCTGCCAGGAACGCCCGGGCACATAACTGCGCCCGAAGCGGCCGGCCAGTTGATCGAAATACTCGCGCGCTTTGTCCTGCCGTTTCCGCAACACAACCTGCAACGCCGCCCGGTCGCGCTGCGTTTCCGGCAGTTCGCGCGCCAGAGTGCGCGTGAGCTCCGCGACCTTCGCCTGTTGCGGATCGGCACCGGCTTTCGTCGTTAGGCCGTAGTAAACATTTTTCCCGGCGCGACGATCCGCGACGACCCCGGCGCGCTTCAGCTGCGCGAGATGACTCGAAATGCGCGACTGCCCCATCCCGAGCACATCCTGCAGCTCAGCCACGGACAGCTCTTCCTGTTCGAGCAAGAGCAGGAGACGCAGCCGGGTTGGGTCGGCGAGGAGCCGGAGAAAATTTAAGGTTGACGTCATCGAGTGAGACCACGATATATCGACGCATCATGATTGGTCAATATGATCGATCGGATACGGGCTGCTTCTCCAGCGCCCGCACAGTCAATCTTACCTCTCACTTCTCATGCTACGTCGTTTCATTTTTGCTTCTGAATCCGTCGGTGAAGGTCACCCGGACAAAGTCTGCGACACCATTTCCGATGCGATCCTCGACGCTTGTCTCACGCAGGACAAAACGAGCCGCGTTGCCTGCGAGACTTACGCCAAGAGCAATGTCGTCATCGTCGGCGGCGAGATTACGATCCCGAATCTAAAAAAAGGACAGCAACTCGAGGACGTGATTCCGGTGAACAAGATCGTGCGCGATACGGTGCGCGAGATCGGTTACGTGCACGACGATGATGTCTTTCACGCGCGGAAGATCTTCGTCAACACCGTCATCACCGATCAGTCGCACGATATTTCGCAAGGAGTCGACGCGAAGAAGGCGAAAGGAAAAAGCTCCTCCGAACAAGGTGCGGGCGATCAAGGCCTAATGTTCGGCTTTGCGTGCGATGACACGGTGGAGCTCATGCCAGCACCGATCATGTTTGCGCATCGGCTCGGCCGCGAGCTCACCCGCATTCGCAAGAGCGGCAAAGCCAACTGGCTCAGGCCCGACGCGAAGTCGCAAGTCTCCGTCATTTACGAAGGCGGCAAGCCGGTCGGCATTTCAAATGTCGTCATCTCGACGCAGCACACCGAGGAAAAAGACCACGAAGAAATCAAGAAATTCTGTATCGAGAAAGTGATCCGGAAGGTCCTTCCGAAATCGATGCTCAATGGCGTCACCAAATTTCTCGTGAACCCGACCGGCCGCTTCGTGATCGGCGGGCCGCAAGGCGACACGGGCCTGACCGGTCGTAAGATTATCGTTGATAGCTATGGTGGCTGGGGACGGCACGGCGGCGGCGCTTTCTCGGGCAAGGATCCGAGCAAAGTCGATCGCAGCGCGGCCTACATGGGCCGCTGGGTCGCTAAGAATGTTGTCGCCGCCGGACTGGCGAGGCGTTGCGAAATCCAATTTGCCTACGCGATCGGCTATCCCGATCCGGTCAGCATGAACATCAATACGTTCGAAACGAATACGATTCCGGAAGAATTGATCGAGCGCGCCGTCAACCGTATCTTCTCTTTCAAGCCAGCCGACATCATCGATCAGCTCGACTTACTCCGCCCGATCTATTCGAAGACGACGAACTACGGTCACTTTGGCAAAGACGATCCCGATATCACTTGGGAGAAAACCGATAAGGCAGCGGCGTTAAAGAAAGCCGCAAAATAGTTTCTACCTAATACTTTTATGAGCACCAATACCGCCACCGAATCCAAGACTACCGACTACAAGATTGCCGATATCAGCCTCGCTGATTGGGGCCGCAAGGAAATCGCCATCGCCGAGAAGGAAATGCCCGGCTTGATGGCGATCCGCGAAAAATACGCGAAAGGCAGACCGCTCCAGGGCGTCCGCGTGACTGGTTCGTTGCACATGACGATCCAGACTGCGGTTTTGATTGAAACGCTGGTCGATCTCGGCGCCGATGTACGCTGGGCGAGCTGCAACATTTTCTCCACCCAAGATCACGCCGCGGCCGCGATCGCGAAAGCGGGCGTGCCGGTTTTCGCCTGGAAGGGTGAGAGCCTCGAAGAGTACTGGTGGTGCACCAACCAAGCCGTGTCGTTCCCGGACGGTAAAGGCCCGCAGCTCGTGGTTGATGACGGCGGCGACGTCACGCTCTTTATTCACAAAGGCTATCAGCTGGAAGAAGGCAGTGACTGGGTGAAATCACCAAGCGGCAATAAGGAAGAGCAAGTCATCAAAGACTTACTCCAGGAAGTGAACCGCGAAAATCCTTTCCGGTGGCATGAGATGGTGAAGGAATGGCGCGGTGTCTCGGAAGAGACAACGACCGGCGTGCATCGTCTCTATAAGATGCAGCAGCAAGGTCAGCTCCTTATCCCGGCGATTAACGTGAATGACTCCGTGACCAAGTCGAAGTTCGACAACTTATACGGATGCCGTCACTCTTTGGTCGATGGCTTGAACCGCGCGCTCGATGTAATGATCGCTGGCAAAGTTGCGGTTGTTTGCGGCTACGGCGATGTCGGCAAAGGTTGCGCGCAATCGCTGCGCGGTCAGGGCGCACGAGTGATCATCACCGAGATCGATCCGATTAACGCGCTTCAGGCGGCGATGGAAGGTTACCAAGTCACGACGATCGAAGACACACTTGGCTGGGGCGATATCTATGTCACTACCACCGGGAACCTCGACATCATCACGCTCGCGCACATGGCGAAGATGAAAGACCAGGCGGTCGTTTGTAACATCGGCCACTTCGACAATGAGATTCAGGTTGATCCGTTGAACGACGCGAAGGATGTGGAACGGCTGAACATCAAGGCCGGCGTTGATAAGTATACTTTCAAGGACGGTCACGCGATCTTCATGCTGGCGGAAGGGCGCCTTGTGAATCTCGGCTGCGCGACCGGTCACCCGAGCTTCGTGATGTCAAACTCCTTCTCGAATCAGGTGCTGGCTCAGCTCGATCTCTGGAAGAATAAGGACACTTACAAAGTCGGCGTCTATGTCCTGAGCAAGCAGCTCGACGAAGAAGTAGCACGCCTCCATCTGCAAAAGATTGGTGTGAAACTCACCGTGCTCACCGAAAAGCAGGCCGAGTATCTCGGCGTTCCGATCGAAGGACCTTATAAGTCCGAGCATTACCGCTATTAGTTAGCGATCCCGAAAGTGACGAACGCGCTGTCGACCGTTTCGCTTTGCGGAACGGGCCAGCGCGTTCTGCTTTTCGGCTATCTTTCGCCAGCTCCTTTGGGTGGCGCCTGCTCTGCCTCCTCTGCGACCTCCTTCTCATCGCGTGAAGGCTCCGCCTTCTGCTCGATAAATTCTTCCTGCGGCTCGCTCGTGGTGCTCGGCGTCGGGTGCTTCTCTTCCTCGGATTTGGGATCGTTCATCTCCTCTTATAACGGCCCTCAGAACCGCGCCGGATGCTGTTGTAGAATGAACCTGTGACCGCGTTTTTCATTTTCGGCCATTACGCTCTTCTTGGCGTTACTGGTTTCGGATCTAGCCGATCGCAGCGTGCTCTCGACGGCGGTGCTGTCTCGCCGCGGGTTTTCTCGTTGGTCCGGGTGTCTTGAATTATCTGCCGCTCACCCATGACGATCCGATCGTCATGCATCTCGCGGAGCTGGCTCTCTTCAGCGTTCTCCTTCACGGATGGCATGCCCGCCGCGATCGGGGACGTCGTGAGGGCGTGGGCGCTTCCCGAGCGCGCGCTGCTCCTCGGGATGCCGCTTCGCTCGCGACGGCGCTGTTCGCGTATTTTCTTGCCGATATCGCGTGGATCGAGGCTCTGCTGCTCGGCGCGATTCTTTGTCCGACCGATCCGATTTTCGCCGTCGCGATCGTGGGGAAAAAGAGATTCCCGGCCGACTGAAACATCTCCTCAACATCGAGAGCGGCTTGAACGACAGACTCGCACTGCCGCTCGTGCTCGTCTGCCTGAGCGTGATCGGCGACTACAAGGCGGGATACGCCGGACTCGGGATCGAGTTGCTGGCGGGAGTGGCGATCGGCGTGGCCATTCCCTGGGTCGCGCTCTGGTTGCGGCGCGCTTGTTTTTCTGGTGTGGCCAAGCCTTACGAACCGCTCTTTGCGGTCGCGATCGGGCTGCTCGTCCTCGCGACGGCTTCGCATTTGCACGCCGATATTTATCTTGCGGCGTTTACCGCGGGCGTGACGGTGGCGAGCACGCGGCCAGCGTTGCGCGAGAAGTTTCACCGATTCGGCGAACTCGTGACGGAGCTGCTGAAGATCGCCACGTGTTCGGTGCGCTGATTTCGCCGCGGATGTTGTGGAATTGCACGCACCGGATTTTGTTTGTGGCGCTCGCACTGCTTCTGGTGCGACCGGCGGCGATGCTGATTTCGTTCTGGCGAAGCGAGCTCGATTGGCGGGAACGGCTGACCGCAAGCTGGTTCGGGCCGAAAGGTTTCGCGTCGGTCGTCTACGGGCTGCTCCTGTTCCAGCGGAACGTGCCGCACGCAGAACGGCTTTTTCGACTGATCGCGGGCTCGATTCGTGGCCCATTCTTCCACCGACACGCTGCTCGCGCGCTGGTTTGTCGACGACGAAGCGCCTAACGAGCCGTCGTCTGAGCCATCTAGTAGATGTAGGGCTCCGGCAGGTGAAAGGCGTCGCGCACGAGCTCGATTCGCGGTTGCGTTTCGTCGCTCATGACGACTTCGACGACATCGAAGCGAAAGAGGATGTCGGGATTGCCTAACAATCGCAGCCAGGCAAACGCGCCCAACGAAATCCGCCGCTGCTTCTTTAGATTAACTGCATCAAGCGGCCGGCCGAAATCCTCCCGGGTGCGCGTCTTCACTTCGACGAAAACCAGGGTGTCGCGCTCGCGGCAGACAAGATCGATTTCGCCGCCGTGACCGCCGCGAAAGTTGCGATAGAGGACCTTGAAGCCGCGGCGTCGCAGATAGCGCGCGGCGAGATTCTCTCCGCGCACTCCGAGCCGGAGATGCTCGGAATTAGAACGCGAGAAGCGGCTGCGCCACCGGCTCGAATGATCGGCGATGAATCGGACAAGGCCCATGCTCATGAAGTTTCTGGAGATGCAGCACCGTGCCGTAGCCTTTGTGCTGACTGAAGCAATATTCGGGAAAGAGCGCGCAGAATTCCCGCATCAACCGGTCGCGCGTGACCTTCGCGATCACGCTCGCGGCCGCGATGCTCAGACTCAGGCAATCGCCGTCCACGATCGCCGTTTGCGGCAGTGGGAACGGGAACACGGGGAGGCCGTCGATCAGGACGTGTTCCGGCAGCATCGTTAGGCCGGCGACCGCGATTCGCATCGCTTCGTGCGACGCCCGCAGGATGTTGATGCGGTCGATCTCGAGATGATCGACTACGCCGACGGCCCAGACGATTTCGGAATGAGCCGTCAGGTATTGGTAAATCTTCTCGCGCAGATCCGGTGAGAGCTGCTTGGAGTCCTTCAGCTTCTTGTGCCGGAAACGCTCCGGTAGAATCGCTGCCGCCGCCACGACGGGGCCCGCAAGTGCACCGCGGCCGGCTTCATCTATCCCGGCGATCCGCGCGATGCCGAGCGCGCGCAGTTTTTTCTCGTGACGAAATCCGCAGCGCATCTGCCGCGAATTCTATCCGCAACGCCGGGAATTTCCCGCAGAATCTTCCGCGATCTACTCGCGGACCGCGGTCGCTTCCTTGCCCTTGCGACTGCGCAGGTAATTCAGCTTCGAGCGGCGGGCCTTACCCTGCTTTTCCACCTCCACCTTCGCGATACGCGGCGAGTGGATTGGGAAGACGCGCTCGACACCTTCGCCATAGGAGATGCGGCGAACGGTGAAGGATTGATTCAAGCCGGTGCCTTTACGGCCGATGCAGATGCCGCTGAAAATCTGGATGCGTTCCTTTTCGCCTTCTCGCACGCGAGTGTGGACGCGCACGCCGTCGCCGACCTTGAATTTGGTGACGTCGGTTTTCTGCTGCTCTTTGGCGATGGTGTCGATGATGTTCATTAGCTTGCTCTCCGGTTGGAAAATTGGGGGCCGAATATCTAGCGCGACTGCGGCGAATTGTAAAGTGCGGCGGCCGAAAACGGGCTCGTCGTTTGTGCTTTCCGGCGCGCCCGTTATAATCAGGGCTCCACTGCGCCCGTAGCTCAACTGGATAGAGTGACGGCCTCCGAAGCCGTAGGTTGCGCGTTCGAGCCGCGCCGGGCGCATAAGTGACTCAGCTGCGAGTTGTTCCTGCTCCTCCGCAGAGCGGAAAACCTTTACAGCCGCAAGCCGGATAGGTAACAAGGCGTATGACAACGCTTCATGTTCTCCGGCTCGCCGGCTGCCTCTTTTGCTCGAGTCTCGCTCTTTCTTCCGTCCGCGCTGGCAGCGCCACTTGGGCTCTTGATCCGTTGAACGGCGACTGGAATACCGCCGCCAATTGGACGCCGCCGACGATTCCTGACGGGAGCGACGATGTCGCCACCTTTGAGACCCCCAATCTGACCAATGTGAGCCTTTCGCAGGCGGAAGTGGAGAGCGTGGTTTTCACGGCCGGGGCCGATGCCTTTACGATTAGATGCACGACCGGGAGTCCGGATCAAGGGCTGACGATCAGCGGTGCAGGCGTCATCAATAATTCTGGAACGACGCAGAACTTTGCAGTCACCAGCGACCCGCCTGGCAATCTGCTTTTTCTTGGAGAAGCGACCGCCGGGAAAGACACCGTTTTCACCAGCGAGGGCGGTTATGTGGGTGGAAATACCGGAGTGACTTTCTTCGACACCTCCAGCGCCGGCGATGCCACCTTCATTAACGAGCCGGGCAACAGAAGGGCCATCTATTCCGGAGGCGTCACCTTCAATGACCAGGCGACGGCGGCCCGCGGAAACTTCATTTGCAATGGCGGGACCGGCTACTCCGCTGGAGGTTTCGTTCTTTTTAGGGATAACGCCACGGCCGACGATGGCACCTTCCTCCTGCACGGATCAGGACCCAATGGACCTCCCGGTAATATCGAATTTCTCAGCAGCTCTTCGGCTGGCGATGCGGTCATTACTGCCGAAGGATCGGATGCCGAACGGGGGAACCGGTGGCGACATTCGCTTCTACTTTACCTCGTCGGCTGCGAACGCCACCCTGATCGCCAACGGTGGCGAGGTCGCCGGCGGCCAGATTATCTTTTCCATAGGGAGCGCTGACGGCGGAAAAGCGTGCGTGAAACTCTTCGGCAACGGTTTTCTCTACCTGGTGCAGCACGATGCACCGGGAGTCATCATCGGGTCGCTCGAAGGCGACGGTCCAGTGTTTCTTGGCCAAAACACTCTCGGCATCGGGAGTAACGATCTCAGCACGGTTTTCTCCGGTGTTATCCAAGACGACGGCTCAGTGACTAAGGTCGGCCGCGGAACCCTGACTCTAACCAACGCCAACCGCTACAGCGGCGGCACCGTGATAAGGTCCGGAACGTTGAGAGTCACAAACGCGAGCGGCTCAGGCACGGGCGCGGGAGCGGTGAATGTGAACGGCGGCACCTTAGGCGGTTCTGGAATCATCGCTGGGGCGGTAACGGTCGGCATGGGCAGCGGCCGGACCGCAGTCCTCGCCCCAGGAGCGGGAACGAAGTAACCGGTGACGCTTACCCTCAACAGCGGTGTCTCCTTCAAATCCGACGCGGTTTATACTCACACTCTTAAGGCCAGGCGCGGAGAGTCGGCGAGCGATCAAGTCATAGCCAAAGGAGTCACCATCGAGAACGGCGCGCAGTTTGACTTCCGTGGGAAAGCGCACGGAACGCTCGTCCCGGGCACGAGCTTCACCGCCATCAGTAATACGGCGGCGACACCT
>JBDTIQ010000208.1:0-8098 GCA_039936335.1 Chthoniobacterales bacterium | reverse complement strand
GCTCGGGCGTCCGTCGAGCTCGATGATTTTCTTCTGCTGCAGCTCGTTCTCCGCGCGGATGATCAGGCGCGCGTAGTAGGTCGCGTTCTTGAGATCGTTAATGATGACGCGCTCGACCTTGGCTCCGAGCGCAGTCATGAGGTGACCCATCAAGTCGTGTGTCAGCGGGCGCTCCTTTGTGGTCCCACGCATGAACATGGTGATCGCGCTCCCAACGCTCTGGTCGACGTAGATGATGAAGACTTTGTCGCTGTTCCCGAGGAAGACGGCGCAGCCGCCACTGGTCGGTAAAACCGCGCGCACCTGAACTTCGATGACGGTTTTATTCATCAAAACGATGCTACCCGCGCGGCGGGGAAAAACAAGAATTCGCCTCGAACCAGCGCGTCGCGGCCACCGGTCGGGGATTTATTTTGCGGGGGGCTTGCATGTCGGGCGCGCTGATTGATTATGCGTTTCTGACCGCGCCTGCCCACGAAAAATCCAAGCCCGACTGGGACATCGACGCCGCCATCGCGACCTACAACGTGGAAGGGTGGGGGACCGGTTATTTCTCGGTCAATAGCGCTGGGAACGTCGTCGCCAAACCGCTTAAGGAAGCCGGCGGCTCGATTGATTTACTCGAGGTGGTGAATGAAGCGCGCGAACGCGGACTCGGTTTTCCGCTCGTGATTCGCTTCCAGGATTTGCTTCGTCACCGGGTCGAAACGGTAAATCGATCGTTCGCGGCGTCGATTCAGGAGTTCGGTTATCGGAACGTTTATCGCGGTGTTTTTCCGATCAAGGTGAACCAGCTCCGAGAGGTGATCGAGGAGATCGTGGAGGCCGGCGCGCAATTCCATTTCGGGCTCGAAGCGGGCAGTAAACCGGAGCTGGTCGCGGCCCTCGCGATGCATCAGGACCCGGAAAGTTTGATCATCTGCAATGGCTACAAGGATCGTGATTTTATCCGCACCGCGATGCTCGGGCGGAAGCTTGGGAAGTCGGTCATCATCGTGGTGGAAAAGCTGGAGGAGCTCGAGCAAACCTTGCGCGTCGCGAAGGGCGCGGGCGTCGATCCCCTGATCGGCATCCGGGTGCGGCTGCACAGCAAAGGCGCCGGCAAGTGGACGACGAGCGGTGGCGAGAACGCGAAGTTCGGCCTGAGCACGACGAACCTCGTCGCGGCGAGCGAGATGCTGAAGAGCGCGGGGCTCGCGCATTGCCTGAAGCTGGTGCATTTCCACGTCGGCTCGCAAGTGCCCGACATTTCCACGATCAAGCGCGCGGTGCGGGAAGCGGCCCGCTATTACGCGAAGCTCTCGAAGATGGGGCACTCGTTAGGCTATCTCGATGTCGGCGGCGGGCTCGGGGTCGATTACGACGGTTCGCGCACGAGCTTTGACAGCTCCACGAATTACTCTCTCCAGGAATACTGTAACGATGTTGTTTACAATATCATGGAGGTCTGCGACTCCGAGAGCGTCGCCCATCCGGTGATCGTGAGCGAAGGCGGGCGCGCGATCGTGGCGCATCATTCCGTGCTCGTGGTCGAGTCGTTTGGCTCGATCGAGAAAGACGTGCAAACGCGCAGGATCGAAGCGACCGAGAACGACCCGAAACCACTCCGCGATATTCTCGAAGTAAAACAAAAGCTAAAGCGTGCAAACCGGATCGAGACGCTGCACGACGCGCAGCAGATCAAGGAAGAGATGCAGCAGATGTTCAATCTTGGGCTGCTCGATCTCGAGTCGAAAGCCAAGATCGAATCGGCCTACTGGCAGCTCGCCGCGCAGATCGTCGCGCTCCATCGCGGGCTGAAATATGTGCCTGAGGAAGTAAAGGAACTCGAGACGTCGTTAGCGGATCAATACATCTGCAACTTCTCGGTTTTCCAATCGCTCCTCGATCACTGGGCGCTCGGGCAGTTGTTCCCGATCATGCCGATCCATCGTCTCGCGACGCCGCCAGAACGCCAAGGCACGCTCGTCGATATTACCTGCGATTCGGATGGGAAGATCAACAAGTTTACCGACCTGCAGGACGTGAAAGATACGCTCCCGCTGCATCGCATCGAGCAGGGTGAGATTTATTATCTCGGCGTTTTTTTGGTGGGCGCCTACCAGGACATCATGGGGGATCTGCACAACTTGTTCGGTCGCGTCACTGAGGTGCACGTCTTCCTCGATGAAGACGAAGAGAGCGGCTGGTATATCGAGGAAGTGATCGAAGGCAGCACGATCGGCCAGGTGCTGGCGCTGACGCAGTGGGACAAGATCGAGCTGATGCGTCTGGTGAAACGGCAGGTGGACGCGGCGATCAAGAGCGACCGACTAAAGCCTAACGACGCGATGAAAATCCTGAACGACTACGAGCGCGGTTTGCAGGGCTACACTTATCTCTCGCTCGATGGCGCGAGCGCCCTGCCAGCGGTCACAGCGGCAGTGGTGGCTAGCTAGCGTCGAACGCGTTTTTCCGGGGAGCACAGGCCGCTGGCCTGTTGTCCGGTGCGGCTCGCGCCGAACACTCGCGGCGCCTGAAGCAAAGGCCTCTCGACGCTCCACCAGTTGCTCTTCGAGCAAAAAGGCATTCGGCGAGCCGCCGAATGCGACAGGCCAGCGGCCTGTGCTCCCCGGAGACCAGGAATACGAGCGACTAGGACTTTCGGCGCGCGAGCAGGTGGTCGAGCCGGCCAACGCGATACCAGCGGTAGCCGTAGGCTTCGAGTGCGATGCGGTGCTGACCCTTCTCGTCGGCACGGGATTCGTCGTTGGCCCGCAGATTGGTCAGGATGGCGCCGCGTTCTTCTTTCAGCTTCAGGCGCACCTCCTTTGATTTCGCACTGAAGTTATGGAGCACGACGAGCGCGTTGCCTTTCCACTCGTAACGCAATCCGAGTACGCCCGGTGCGCCGGTCTTCACGCGCGTCCAGTCGCGCCAGCCGACTTCCGGGCATTCCTTGCGCAGGCGAATCATACCGGCCATCCAGTTAAGAAGCGAGTCGTCTTCGCGGCGCTGCGCTTCAACGTTCACGGTCTCGTAGCCGAACGGCCCCTTGTGCAGCACCGGGCGGATTGGGTGTTCCGATGTGGTGAAACCGGCCTGCGGATCGTTCGACCACGGCATCGGTGTGCGGACGGAGTTGCGTTCTTTGAGGGCAAGATCGTCGCCCATGCCGACCTCATCGCCATAGCGCAGTACCGGTGTGCCGGGGAGCGCGAAGAGCAGGCTGTAGGCGAGCTCGAGCTGTGGACGGTTGCCGAGCATCGGCGCGAGCCGCCGGCGAATCCCGCGGTCGTAGAGCTGCATGCGCGGTTCCGGTCCGAGTTTCTCGAAGACTTTCTCGCGCTGACTCTTCGTTAGGCGCCCGAGATCGAGCTCATCGTGGTTGCGCAAAAACTGCGCCCATTGCGCCGTTGGCGGGAGTGCGCGAGTCGCCGTCAGCGCATCCGCGAGCGGTTCGATATCCTCCGACGCGAGCGCGTAGAAGAGATGCTGATTCACATAAAAGTTGAACATCATGTGAATGCCGCCGCCGTCGCGGCCGAAGTATTTCTTGTTCTCTTCCGGCAGGACATTCGCTTCGCCCAGCAGGATGGCGTCGCCGCAACGCCATTGCAGAAACCTCCGAAATTCCTCGAGGTATTCGAAGCGTAGCACGCTCTTTTTCCCGGGGTGCGTGCTCTCGATCACAAACGGCACCGCATCTACGCGAAAGCCCGCCACGCCGAGCTGCAGCCAATAGCCCATGATCCGTCGCACCTCAGTCCGAACCGCAGGGTTGTCCATGTTCAGGTCCGGCTGGAAATCGTAAAACCGGTGATAATAGTAGACCCTGGCTTCCGGGTCGCGTGTCCAGGTCGCGTCCTGCACCCCGGGGAAAACCATCCCTTTGTTCCAACCCGGTGGCCGTTTCTTCGACCAGATGTACCAGTCGCGATGCTGGGCCGATTCATCCGCACGCGCTTCTTGAAACCAGGGGTGGCGATCGGAAGTGTGATTCACGACCAGGTCGACGATCACCTTCATCCCGCGCTCGTTGGTCTGGCGCATGAATTCCACGAAATCGCCGTTCGAGCCGTGACGCGGATCGACGCCGTAGTAGTCGGAAATGTCGTAGCCGTTATCGCGATTCGGCGAGGGGTAAAAGGGCGCGAGCCAAATCGTATCGACGCCGATCGAATCGAGATAGTCGAGTCGGCGCATCAACCCTTCGAAGTCGCCGATCCCGTCGCCGTTCGCGTCCATGAACGTCTCGACATCGAGACTGTAGATGACGGTATTTTTATACCAGAGGTCTTCGATCATCCTGCTCTCTCTATCGCCGTTTCAGCGGCGAAAGGCGAGTGACGTCGCCGGCGATGCCGTTGCGGCCATGATGGCGGCGACGCAGGAAGAACTGCGCGACTCGTTAGGCACTCGGCGGTTACTGCAAATTATAAACTTCGACCAGCGCCACGCCGGTGCCGCCACCGTTTCCCCGCACTATCGCGGTGTAGTTGCCCGGTTCGAGCGAGCGGATGATGGCCGATTCCAGGTCGTTCGTCGGCGCGAGGCCGGTCGAGGCGATGAGCGATTCCTGCGCGTCGCGCCAGTTGTCATCGCTCCGGATGACGTTGCCGTTTCCGTCGTAGAGATCAAGCGTCGGGTCGGCGAGTGGATTAGCCACGCCGGCATCTGCCAGCGACGGTCCGATCGCCCTCACGACAACCGTGTCGCTGCCACCATTTCCGACGATAAATCCCGCGATGAGCACATCGTCCCCGCCTTGGACGAAGCCGCGTGTGCTCGTGTTCGCGAGCGTGGAAGCGGCGGCGGTGTCGAGGTCGTAGGCTTCCATGAGGCCGATGCCGGTGGTGCTGTTTTTCCCGCGCAAAATTACAGTGTAACTGCCCGGATCGAGCGTCACGGAGATCGCCGACTCGAGATCATTCGTCGGCGCGAGGCCGGTGGCCTCGATGCCGGCTTCCTGTGTGTCTTTCCAGTTGTCGTTCGTCTGAATTAAGTTGCTGCCCTGGTAAAGGTCGAGGGTTGGATCGGCCAGCGTATTAGCGACAGGCACGCCATTCACTTGGAGCGAGGGACCGAGGCCGCGGATGAGCACCTGCTTCGGCTCCGTGCCGGCAACGATCAGGCCGCCGATGAGCACATTGTCTCCGGTGCCGACGTTCAACCGCGAGGAAAGATTGAGCGATTGCGCAGGAGTCTGCGCAGTGCCATTGAGCAACGCGTAAGCCGCGGAGGCGATCTGATAATGGCCCGCCGTAGTCGGATGGATGTCATCCCAGAATAGGTAGGTATCCGGATCGACATCGCTCAATCCCTGGGCGCTGTCGGTCGTGTTGGTGAAGCCGTAGTCTTCCGGATTCGCGGCGAGCCGATAAAAGAGGCTGTAAACGTCGAGCCGATAGAGCGTGATCGTGATGCCTTCTCCGCTGAGCGTCGCGACGGTCGCATCCAGATCGGTGTTCAATTTTGCTCGGTACTCTGCCGAGGCCGCGTTTAGTGCCGCGGCCGTTTCGGGATCGTCCTTGTAAAGCGGGACGACGCCAAGCGGCGGAACGTTCGGCACGAGGATGGAACGCGCGCCGGCTTCGGCAAGATGCTGCACGAGTCCGGCCACGTTCGTCGCTGCTTGCGTGACGCTGGCGTCGCTGTGGTCGTCGAAGAGATCGTTCCCGCCGCCCCAGACGATGTAGAGCGCGCCGGGGTCGGCGGTGTTTGCTGAAACCGAAAGGTAGTCGTCCACCTGTTTCCCGAGGTTATCCACCGTCACCGTGAGTTGTCCGCCGCCGAACGGGACGGGATTCGAAATGACTGTGCGTTCGATCGTGCCGTCCGCAGTGGTCGCGCCGCCGAAAGCGTAGTCAGTCCCTCCATCGAGACTGTTCGTGATCGCGCCATTCGGAAGTTTTAAGAAGTCGCGCTCGAGTTGTTCGTGCCAGGTGCCGGCGTAGCTATCGGAGCCGGGATCGGTGTCGGAACTGTTCGTGAAACGTCCGTCGCTGTAGTTAAAATCGCCGCCGGGATAACTGATGCCGTAATCGTCTTCGAGCCGATGACGAATGTTCCCGTCGTCCGAGAGGCTGTCGCCGAAGACGACGACTTGCGTGAAGGTCGGCGCGCTCTGCGCGAAGCCGCGAGGCGCAGTGACGAGGAGAGCAAAGAGGCAAAGCGGGAGGAGAGCAAAGAGGCAAAGCGGGAGGAGAAGCCGGCGAGCGAAGTGAGAGAGAGTCATGACTCACTTATTCGCGAAGCGACGTGATAACGGATGTTCCCGAGCGACAAATCGTTTCATCCCGAGCGCAGCGCAGCGCAGTCTGAGGAGTCCCAGGGACCGTCGTTGACGTCTGCGCTCAAGCTTCCAAGAGGCCCAACGGGTCCCTCGACTCCGCTGCGCTCCGCTCGGGATGACGTTACTCCGCGCCGCCCCGGCGGGCGGCGGGACAAACTTACTTCTTCCCCTGGCCGGGACGGTAATCTTCCTCGGCGGCTTCGAACGCTTTCTCGAGGCCGACCATGTCTTCGCCGGGGCGAAGATTGTCGAACGCTTCGGATTCGCGCTTCAGCTCTTCCTCGGAATAATTCGCGGCCTTGATCGAGAGACCGATGCGGCGCTCGACTTTGTCGACCTTGATGACACGTGCTTCGACTTCCTGACCGACCTTGAGCACGTCCTTCACTTTCGCGACGTGGTCTTCGCTCAACTGCGAGATGTGGACGAGACCGTCGATGTCGTCAGCCAATTGCACGAAAGCGCCGAAGCTGGCGAGCTTGCTGACTTTGCCGGCAACCAGATCGCCGATTTTGTATTTCTGATCGATGTCTTTCCAAGGATCGTCGGAAAGTTGTTTCAAGCCGAGGCTGATGCGCTGGTTCGTCTTGTCGATGTCGATAACTTCGGCTTCGACCTCCTCGCCTTTCTTCAACATCTCCATCGGATGATTGATTTTGCGCGTCCAGCTCAGGTCGGAGACGTGGATCATGCCGTCGATGCCATCTTCGAGTTCCACGAACGCGCCGTAGGCGGTCATATTGCGGATCTCGCCTTTCACGCGGCTGCCGATCGTGAACTTCTTCTCGATCTCGTCCCATGGATTCTGTTCGAGCTGACGCAGGCCCAGCGAGATTTTCTGCTCCTCTTTGTTCACGCCGAGGACAACCGCTTCCACTTCCTGCCCCTGCGTGAGCACGTCGGACGGGCGCATGATGCGTTTCGTCCAGGAAAGTTCCGAGACGTGGATGAGGCCTTCGACGCCTTCCTCGAGCTCCACGAAGGCGCCGTAGGGGACGAGGTTCGTGATCTTGCCTTTGACGCGCTGACCGGCCGGGAAACGCTCTTCGATTTGGTCCCAAGGATTTTTCTGCGTCTGCTTCAAGCCTAACGAGACGCGCTCTTTCTCCTTGTTGATGTCGAGGACGAGGACGGAGACCTCCTGGCCGACCTTGAGGAGTTCGCTCGGGTGACCGAGGCGACCCCACGTCATGTCGGTGATGTGGAGCAACCCATCCATCCCGCCGAGGTCGATGAACGCGCCGAAGTCGGTCAGGTTCTTAACCGCGCCGGTGACGGTGTCGCCGACCTTCACGCCCTCGAGGAATGCCTGGCGTTTCTCGCTGCGTTCCTGCTCGATCAGTTCGCGGCGGCTCAGGACGACGTTGCGACGGTCGTCGTTGATCTTGACGATCTTGAAATCATAAGTGTTCCCGACGAACTGCTGAAGGTCGCGCGGCGGGATGATGTCGATCTGCGACGCAGGCAAGAACGCCTCGACGCCGATGTTGACCATGAGTCCGCCTTTCACGACGGATTTTACCTTGCCCTTGATCAAGCCGTCGCCGGCGAACACCTGGGCGATCTTGTTCCAGTTCTGGCGATAAGCGGCCTTCTCTTTCGAGAGAACCACCATGCCTTCATCATTTTCGAGGCGCTCGAGGAGCACTTCGACTTCGTCGCCCACTTCGAGCGAATCGATGTCGTCGAACTCCGCCGTCGGGATAACGCCTTCGGATTTATAGCCGATATCGACCAGCACTTCGCGTGGTCGGATTTCCAGGATGCGTCCTTTTACGATTGTGCCTTCTTTGAAGTCGCGCATCGACTTGGCCATCAACTCTT
>JBDTIQ010000207.1:0-3775 GCA_039936335.1 Chthoniobacterales bacterium | reverse complement strand
AAACTCCCGCGACCGCGAGCAGCGGGATGGCGAGCATGGCGATGGAGACGAGAAAGCTTTCGTAGAGGAATAAGAGAAGGGTAAAGACAAGGACGATGGCCGCGATCAGGACAATCGTGAGACCTTTGAAGGCAATCTGTTGCTGCTCATAAAGCCCACCTAACGAGTATGGGACTGAGTTGGGCAGGAATCCTTTTTGGTCGAGCACCTTGGTTTTAATTTCCTGCACGGTCGAGCCGAGGTCGCGCCCGCTGATCCGGCCGGTCACTGCGACCATTCGTTTCAAGTCGTCGCGCTCGATCTCGGGCTGCCCGGTCACCGGGACGATCTTGGCGACGCGTTTGAGCGGGAAGATATGGCCATCCGGCGCCCGCAGGATGAGATCGCCGATGTCCTGGATAGTTTGCCGCGTGCGTGCCGGGAACCAGACGCGCACTCCTACCAGCTTCGGGCCCTCCTGGATATGCGTGGTGACATTGCCGCTGAGATAGTTGTCCAGCATTGTCGTGATGGAATCGGGGTCCATTCCTTCCAGCGCCGCTTTCACTCGATCGACTTCGATGTTGAGCGCGTCTCCCGCGAGGATAATCCCGCTTTTCACTTCGACGACGCCGTTCACTTTCCGGATCGCCCGCGCCACCTTGTCCGCAACGGTGCGGAGAGTCTTTTCGTTGTCGGAGTAGAGTTTGATCTCGATCGGTTGCGGCACCGAGGTGAGGTCGCCGATCAGGTCCTCCATGAGCTGCGCGGTTTCGATTCTCAGCCCCGGAATGTTGTGCTCGATCTGAGTGCGCACGTCATTCATCACCAGCTCGATCCCGCGGCGCGGGAAGGGTTTTAGCCTGATGAAAAAGTCGCCGGTGTTAGCTTCCGTGATGCCGCCGCCCAGCTGCAACCCGGTGCGACGCGAGTAGGTCTGCACTTCCAGAGTTGACTGGAGAATTTTCTCCACCTCCCGCAAAAGTCGGTCCGTTTCGCCCAGGGAAGTGCCCGGCGCACTTTTGTAGTCCAGAATGAAACCGCCCTCATCCATCGTCGGCATAAAGCCCGACGCGACATTCTTGAACGCGAAGTAGCCAAGCGCGAGCAGGGGAAGCGCCACCGCCAGGACGAGAATCCAGCTGTGGCGCAACAAACCGCTCATCATCCATTTGTAGCCCTCGTTCATCTTCTCCACCCACCCGTGCACCTCGGCGGATTCGGCGTCGTCTTTGCCCAGCACCTGGGCGGAAAGGATTGGGATCGCGATCCAGGCGAGGAGGAAGGAAACAAAGAGCGCACACGCCATCGTTAGGCTAAGCGCTTTGAAAAAAGCGCCAGTCACGCCGCTCAGGAAAGCCAGCGGCAAAAAAATGACGATCGTCGCGCAGGAGGAGCCGACGAGCGGTCCGGTGAATTCGGTCGCGGCGCTCTGGATTTGTTCTTCTTCCGTGCCTTCGCCTTTCCCAAGCCGCCGCATGATGTGCTCTACCATGACGATCGCGTCGTCGATGATAAGACCGACGGCTGCGGCCATGCCACCGAGAGTCATGATATTGAGACTCATGTGCATGACGTAAAGGAGGAGCATGGAGGCGGCGAGGGAGGCCGGCACCGCGAGGATCGCGATCAGGGTGACCTTCCAATTGCGCAGGAATACGAGGAGAACGATCGCGGCGAGGACGATGCCTATGAGGACCGCGTCGCGCGTGCTGTGCTCGGAGGAAACGATCAGGTCGCTCTGGTCATACCAGTTGCGAATCTGGATGTCTTTAGGTAGCCGCTTCTCTTCGTCCTTCAGCTTTTGCTTAATGCCTTGGGCTATCTGGACCGTGTTGCTGCCCGGTTGCTGATAAACCTGAAAGAGCACCGCATCGCGGCCGTCGGCCGTGACTCGAATCCATTGCGGCTTCACCGAAGGCTCGACCGTGGCGACATCTTCCACGAGCACGACCCCGTTCGGGCCGGAGCGCAGGACGGTGTCTCCGATTTGCTTCACATCCTGGAACCGCGTGTCCGAGACGATAAGGTAAAGCTTGTCATGATCTTCAAGCCGACCAACCGCGACGAGGACGTTGGCGGCGGATAGCGCCTTGGCGACGTCACCCAGACTCATCTGGAACGATTGCAGTTTCGCCGGATCGACCACCACCCGATACTCTTTGATCGCGCCTCCTTGCACGCCGACTTTCGCGACGCCTGTGACCGCCGAGAGCGCTGGCCGAACCTGATACATCGCGAGGTCATAGAGCTCACTGAGTGAGTGCGACGACGAAGTCATGCTGTAGGCGATGACCGGGAAAACCGTCGGATCCATCCGCTGGACTTCGAAGGTGGTGCCGGGCGGTAGGTCCGGCAGGATTCGGTTCACCTCCGATTCCACCTGCAACATCGCGGAGATCATATCCTGGCCCCAATCGAAGTTGACGGAGACCTCCGCGCTCCCGCGACTCGTGGTGGAGCGGACTCCGCGCACGCCCGGGATGGCGCGGACCGCTTCCTCGAGCTTGTAAGTCACCTCGACCGCCATCCGTTCCGCCGGCCGATCACCCGCGTCCACCGTCACGCGCACCCGCGGAAAACTGACCTGCGGGAAAAGCGCCACCGGAAGCGAAAGTCCGCCGAAAATTCCGGCGAGAATGAGAACCGCGAGAAGGAAAATGAGCGACCGCGCGTGGCTGTGCAGCCAGCCGGTGATTTTCATGATTTCTTTCCCGCCGCGACTGCCATCCCGTCGCTTAGTTCGTAATTGCCTTGCACAACCGCCGGCTCGCCTGCGCGCAGGTCGCTGGCGATGACTTCGATCTCGTGCGTGTTCTCGATCCCTACCTGCACCTCGTGGCGGACGGCTTTGCTGTCCTTGACTGTGTAGAGAATATACTTGTCGCCCTCGGGCAGGACTGCGCTTCGCGGGGCGACCAAAGCCTCGTGAGATCGCGTCTGGAACTCGGCCTTGAAATAGGAATCGAGCAGAAGGTTATGCTCGTTAGGCAAAGAAACATAAACATCGACCAGATGCGTGGTCGGATCGACCCGCTGGGTGACGAGCCGCACCTTGCCCTGGATCGGCTGGGCATTCGTGAGATGCACCTGATAAAGCGTGACCGTCTGGCCGAGCCGAAGGTGTTTCACATCTTCCGGCTCGGCCCCGAGCTTCACTTCGATCTCGTTCTGCACGACCAGTTCGACGAGGGGACTCCCAGCCTGCACGATCTGGCCATCCTGCACATCCACTTTACCGACCAGTCCGGCCATCTCCGCTTGCACTTCCCTTTCCTTGCCTGCGCCTTGTTTTTCCAAAGTCTGCAACTGCAACTTCGCGTTCTCCGCGTTCTTCTTCGCCAGCCCTAGCTCCTGATTGGTGGCCAGCTTGAGATTGAATTTCTGCTGGGTTTGCTGAAGCTCCTTCTGGGCGGCTTGCGCGGCGCTCTGCGCTTGCGCCAATTGCAATTTCGTCTGCGGACTGGGATCGATCTGCACCAGCGGCTGGCCGGCTGTGACCGACTCTCCGGGCGCGACGAGCACATGCTGGACGCGAGTCTCGTAGGGCACGGAAACGGCGTGGTTCTTTCCCGGCTGGGTGATGACGCTGCCGTAAGCAGTGACGATGGCGGAAATCGTTTTGCGCACGAGCGGCGCGAGGGTGACATGCGCGACCGGCGGACCTTGGATATCACTGCCTTTGCTCGTGGTGCTGCCGCCCGAGCATTGCCCAAGCCAAAAGCCGATTCCGAGGACGCCGAGAAGGACGCCGATTCGCCAGAGCCACCGTTTCCAGTTCATTTCGTGCTTTGTT
>JBDTIQ010000206.1:0-8946 GCA_039936335.1 Chthoniobacterales bacterium | reverse complement strand
TGCGCTTGTGGTCCTCATGAGTGCCATGAGAGAAATTGAGACGTGCCACGTCCATTCCAGCCTGGACAAGTTGACGAATGACTTCCGGCGAGCTGCTCGCCGGTCCCAGGGTCACAACGATCTTCGTACGCCGCATGCGAGAGTCTATTCGGCGATCCGTCGTCACCAACACCTTCTTCCACTCCGCGCCACAACGAGTTCGTTGCAACTTCCGCGATTTTGCGCGGAAGCGATGATCGAATCCATCTCTTCGGTCATGGAGAAGGTGCAGCCGGGCGGTTCCCTTCAGCGCCGGCCCACTGCCTTTTCTGCGGGTGGTTCCGCCCTCATTTTCCAACGACGACCACCATGGGCATCGAACCGATCAGGAACTGGCACTTCCGCACGAAGGAAACGACAAATTGCCACTATCTGGTCGTGCTTCGCTTCACTTTCAGTTCTCGCGAATGCAAAGTATGGTCAAACATGTTGCGCTCCCGGTCTTCCACCTGCCGCCACAGACTTCCGCCGCTGCTTCGCGCTGCCCCCGTCGCATTATAGCCGCTGGGCTCATTGCGTTTGCCCCGTCCGGGCGACGCGCTAGAGATTAGGAGCAGCGCTCTCTTTTTTCCCATGCCTAACGAATCCGTTCCAACCATCGCCTACTCCCGCAAGCACCCGTTTCCCGGGCGTCTCCTCGTCAATCGGCGCATCAGTGCGCCCGATTCCGAAAAGGACACGCGTCATTTCGAAATCGATCTCGAAAGCTCCGGCATCAGCTACGAAGTCGGCGACTCGATGGCGATCTATCCGACGAACGATCCCGAGCTCGTCGAGGAAATACTCGCGGCGCTCTGTGCCAAAGGGGACGAGCCGATCGCAGGCACGAAAGGCGCGCCCGACACGACGTTGCGCGAGGCGCTCCTGCGCCAATACGGCGTCAAGCAGCCCACCCCGAAATTTCTCCGCGCGATCGCCGAGCGCGCTTCGGCCGCGCCGCTTCTAAGCGAGCTGCTGCACGAAAATCGCCGGCACGATCTCGACACCTATCTCTGGGGCATGGAGATGATCGATTTTCTCGTCGAACATCCCTCCGTCCGCTTCGAGCCGCAGGAATTTGTCGCGCTCCTGCCGAAGCTCCAGCCGCGGCTTTACTCGATCGCGTCGAGCCTGAAAATGCATCCGACAGCCGTGCATTTCATCGTCGACGTCATCTACTACTCGAGTCACGGCCGCAAACGCAAAGGCGTCTGCACGAGCTTTCTCGCCGAACGTTGCGCCGACTCGCCCGCGCCGATGTTCCCGACCGCCTCGAAGTTCCGGCTGCCGGAAGATAATGATGTGCCGATCATCATGGTCGGGCCCGGGACGGGCGTCGCGCCCTTTCGCGCTTTTCTCCAGGAACGCCAGGCGATTGGCGCGCGCGGGAAGACCTGGCTCTTTTTTGGGGCGCAGCGCGAGAAAAGCGATTTTTATTACAGGGAAGACTTCGAGCAACTGCAGCACGACGGCATTCTGACGAAGCTCGACACCGCTTTTTCGCGCGATCAGGAGCACAAAGTCTATGTGCAGAATCGGATGATGGGCGCATCCGCGGAGCTCTGGAAATGGCTCCAGGAAGGCGCGCACTTTTATGTCTGCGGCGACGCCAAACGGATGGCGAAGGATGTGGACGCCGCGCTCCGCGAGATTGTGCAGCAGCAGGGTGGTCTTGGCATCGACGAGTCAAACGAATACGTCGAGAAACTGAAAAACGACAAGCGCTACAAACGCGACGTTTACTAAGCGCGCGCGCCGCGCCAGAGACCGAAGCCAAGCGCGAGCAAACTGAGCCCGGCAATCGCTCCGCCTAACGACAGCCACCAGGGCAGGTAAACCAGGGTGAGCCGGCCGTGCGCGCCGGATGGCAACTGGATCAGCGGTGCCAGCTCGCGGTAGGATGTGACCGGGATTTTTGTGCCATCGAACGTCGCGCGGTAGCCGTCGAAAAACGGGCGTGCGAAGACAATCGTTGCGTTACTCCCGTCGTTAGGCACTGCTACGTCGGCCACCAGTTTCTGGCGCGAATCCGAGAGAACCCGGATCGTGACCGGCGCTAGCTTCTCGTTAGGCAAATTGATGGCGTGCAACGCGCCGATCGGTTTCCTCACACGCTCGAAAACCCTGCCTTCCGCCGCTTCGTGCACGAGTCGCCATTCCGAGGCGGGCTTGGGCGCAAATGTCACCGCTCGATCCACGAGAATTCCATCGACACCGATCTTTTGCAGCAGCCCGTTCGGCCCCGCCTCGTCGTCGAGCAAATACTCCGCCATCCCCAGGTCGAGCTCGCCGTGCGTGTAGAATGTCCAGGCGGGCCCCACGCCCGCCGCGCGGATCGGGCTGTAGCCATTGACCAACCGCAGGCCCGCCCACATCGAGGTGCTGCCGGGACGCGTGATTTGCCCGACCGGGCCAGGATGATTTTCGCGGTTGTAAGCCGTCTCCGGGGGTGGATAAACGCTCAAGTAAAGCCGCGCCGGATCGAGCGGTTCCGGACTCGTTAGGCTCTGAGTGAAGTGATATTTCGGCACGCCCACATTCGTCGGCAGGAAGAGGTAAGTGGCGAGGAGCGACGCGAACGTTGCGCTGACCGCGAGCCAGCGCCAGAGCGAGCCGATCCGAAATTGCGCGAGCGCTTCCGCGGCGAGCAACGCGAGCACCAGATGGAGAAAGGGCAGCCAGCGGAAGCTCCAGCGGAAGACATTCGCACTTGGCAGCATCGTGATCGCGAGCAGGAGCGCGAGCAGGCCGAGCTCCCACTTCATTCGCCTAACGAACTTTCCGCGAAGAAAAATCAGCCCGGCGACGAGCGCGAGCGGCGGGACCGTGCCGCAGGCCAGTTCGACCGCCTGGTGCGAAACGAGCCGGTTGGAGAAATCCGTCCAGCGCACCGTCCAGGCCGGCCAGATAAACCCCGGGAGCGCGGCCGGCGGCACGAGCCATTGCCAATGCGCGCCGTTCGCCTGCTCGCCGCGCGCCGACCCGTGGACGTAATCGAAAAGCGCCAGCCAGGCGGGCGCGGAAAGTCCGAAACCGATCGCGAGTCCGAGCGCGAGCGGCGCGAGCGAAGTCAGCCGCCGGGTTTGACCTAACGACTTCACCGCGAGCCACGTCGCGAGCAGCGCCAGCATCAAAACCGTGTAGGGAAATCCGCCGCTCACGAGCAGGTAAACGAACGGTGCCGGCCAGCAGAAGCGCCACATCGTCCGCGTCGGGTCGAGCGCGCGCTCCATTCCCCACCACGCCCAGGGAAACCATGCAAACGCACCAAGCGCACCGAACCAATCGGTCGCGCCCCAGCAGATGATCCAGCCATTCAGCGCCGCCACGAGCGCGACCAGAAATGAAAGCGAACTCGTTAGGCCACGATCGCGCGCGAGCAGAAATGCGCCGGCCGCGAGCACGAACAAATGGGCCATCGAAAGCGCCGCCGCCTGCCCGGCGAAAGCGAGCGGCAACTTCCAGATCAAGACGACCGCGGCATTGATAAAAAGCGAGAACGTCCCGTATTGAAATTCCCCCGCGAGATTCCCGCAGACCCACGAGTAGGGACTGAGCAATGGCAGGTGTCCCTCCGACCAACTGCGCGCGACGTCGGCGAAAACCGGCAGGATCGAAATCTGGTAATCGTCGTTCCAAAAAACCCCTGGATTATGCCAGAGGAGCAGCGCGCAAAATCCGAGGACAAGCGCGCCTGCCGCGATCGCACCGAGGAAGTTGCCGCGTCGAGTCAAGCGAAGCAGCTAGAGAACAACCGGACGGCCTTCGGTCATGACGAGGACTTTTTCCTCGACGCCCTGGGCGCGCGCACTCAAGAGCAGACGCTCCGGCGGTTCGTCGATCGGTTCGAAGCCGAGGCGGAAAGTTCCGTAATGCATCGGCACGAGTTTGCTCGCACCGAGCTCGAGAAAAGCGCGCACCGCGTCCTCCGGATTCATGTGCACTTCGCGCCGGCTCGGTGCGTCGTAGGCGCCGATCGGCAGGAGCGCGATCTCGATCGGGAAACGCTTCCCGATTTCCTCAAACCCCGGGAAGTAAGCGCTGTCGCCGCAATGAAAAACCGAGCGCTTCCCGGCCTCGATCACGAAGCCGCCGAAGCCGCGATGTTGATCGTGCAACATCCGCGCGCCCCAATGATGACAGGGCGTAAGCGAGACGCGGAGCGGACCGAGCTGCACCTGCTCCCACTCGGCGAGCTCGTGCACGATGTTGAAACCTAGATCCTGCACCAAATTCCCCACGCCGGTCGGCACCACGATCGGCTGATCAGCCGCGACTTTGCGCAGGCTTTTCCGATCGAGGTGATCGAAATGCGCGTGCGTCACGAGGACGACGTCGATCGACGGCAGGCTGTCGATGTGCAGACCTGGACGCTTCAAACGCTTGATCACTTTCAGCCACATCGACCAGTTCGGGTCGATCAGGATATTCATCCCCTCGATCTGGAGAAGAAACGACGCGTGGCCGATCCAGGTGAGGCAGATTTCGTTGGGGCCGACCCTTGGAAAGAGCGGTAGCGCCCGCAAACCAGAGCGCTTCGTGAAAAGCGACGGGATCAGGACTTCGGTGAGAAAGTTACGCTTATGCCAGTCGGTCCCAGGCTTCAAACCGACGCGTGTGGCCGATACTTTAGCCGCTCCGTCTCCAGATACCGTCCGGACAACATTGGTTCGCTTTTTCCGCGAAAAAGGAGTCGGCACAGTTGGCCAAGCATATAAACTAACGCGGGTGAAGCAATCGGTTTGCGGCGCGCGACACGGTGCCTAACGAACGGCAAAGCCCGCATGAGTTCTCCACAAAATCCGCGCCAGCCGCTTGTTGGAATCGCGTTGGCGGCGGGTCTCGGAATCGTTCTCGCGGAGTTTTTTGCGCCGCCAGTCTATCTGGCGTGCGGCGCGGTCGCGATCTTGGCTGTCGCTAGTCTCATTTGGTCGCGCGGAGCGGTGATTCAGTTGCTGGTGGTGGCGGCCTTTTTCGCCGGGCATCTCACGCAGGAGATCGACGCGCCCGGGAAAAAGCTGGCGGAACAATTAGGTGAGCGCCCAAGACCGGTTCGGGTCACCGGCGTCGTCGCGAGCGAGCCGAAAGGGAGTGGCGGCTTCTCGAGTTTTCTCCTGCGGCTCGAGACGATCGAATTCGGTGGCGCGCCGGAACCTTCCGCTGCAACCGTCCGCGTGCGCTGGAAAACCGCACCGGAACTTGGCGACGAAATTCGCCTGAACGGTCTCGCGGAACCGATCGCGCCGGCGCGAAATCCGGGCGTCTTCGATATGCGTAGCTATTTTGCGCGGCGGGATGTTTACCGGTCGATCTTCGCGCGCTACGCCGAGAACGGCGCAATTCTCGCGAAAGGCCGCAGCCATTTCTTCCTCCGCCTCGCAGCTAAATCGCGCGCCTGGATGCAGTCGACGCTGACGCGCGGGTTGGAGAATTCTCCCGATGTCTGCGCACTCATCAAAGGCATGGCACTCGGCGTCCGTCACGCAACGCCTGAAGACATCGAAGAGCCGTTCCAGCAAACCGGCACGCTGCATCTTTTCGCGGTCGCTGGATTGCACGTCGGCATTATCGCGCAGTTGCTCTGGATTCTGCTCCGGCTCTGTCGCCTGCCCCGGGTCGCGGCCGCAGCGATCATTATTCCGTTTCTGTTCTTTTACTCCGCGATCACGGGTCTGCACGTCTCGAGTTTGCGCGCCGCGACGATGGCGGCGGTCTTGTTAGGGGGAATTTTTTTCGGCCGGCGTGTGCTCGCGTTGAACAGCCTCGCGGCCGCCGCGGTCATCATTCTCGCGGTCGATCCAAATCAACTTTTCACCTCCGGTTTCCAGCTCTCTTTCTCGGTCGTCGGCACGATCATTCTTTTTCAAAACCGGATCTTCCGTCCGCTTCTCCGGCTCAGTGAAACGGATTCGTTTCTCCCGCGCAGTCTCGTGAGTCGGACCCGACTTTTCTTCGAGCGCATCTACCGCTGGCTCGCGGGCGGCGTCTCGGTTTCGGCCGCGGCGTGGGCGGGATCGATCCTCTTGATCGTCTGGTATTTTTACCTGCTCACGCCGGTCTCGTTGCTCGCGAATCTGGTCGTGGTTCCGATCGCGTTTTGCGTTTTGGCGACCGGAATGATGTCGCTCCTGGCGGCACCGTTTACTTCCTGGCTCTCGCTCGTTTTCAATAACGCGAACTGGAGCTTATCGCGCCTTGTCCTCGCCTCGGTGCAGCTCTTCGCGCAGCTGCCGACCGGGCACATCTACGTCGAACGGCCGCACTGGCCGGCACACGCGCCTAACGAGATCACAATTCTCGATGCGGGCGCCGGAGCCGCCGTCCACCTGCGAAGCGACGGCCGCGATTGGCTCTTCGACAGCGGCAGTGCGCGCGATTACGAGCGATTTCTGCGCGATTACCTGCACTCGCGTGGCATCGATCGGCTCGACGGCCTCGTGCTCACGCATGGCGACGCGCTGCATGTCGGCGGCGCGGCGGCGTTGCTCGACGAGTTTCGACCGCACGCGTTTCTCGATAACGCGGCGCCCGGATCGCTCCCGCGCTCACCATGCACTCGTCGGTAAGCCGACTCGGTTGCTGGTGCGCGGCGATTCGTTCCGCCTCTCACCAGAGGTGACCGCGCAGGTGCTTTTTCCGCCGGCTGCTTTTGATGCGAAAGCCGCTGACGACAAAGCACTCGTCATCCGCCTCGAGATCGCAGGGAAATTTCACGTCCTGCTGCTTTCTGACACCGGTCAAAAGACGGAAGAGAAGCTGCTCGCGGCGCCTAACGAGTTGGAGAGCGACATCGTGATCAAAGGCCGGCACTACTCGGGCGAGCTCGACTCGGAGCTGTTCCTCGCTGCCCTGCGGCCGCAAGTGATCGTTGCAAGTTCAGTGCCGTTCCCGGCCCGGGAACGGGTGCCGGATGATTGGGCGGCGGCGGTCCGCGCCCGCGGCACGAAGTTATTTCGTCAGGATGAAACCGGCGCGGTGAAACTCCGGTTCTTCGACGATCATTGGACCGCTGGCGCTTTTCTCGATGGCGAAACTTTCCGCAGCCCGAATCGGTAAATTGGCGCACCTGACACGACGAAATGTTTCTCGAAAGTCGTTAGGGGAAATTCCGAAGTTTCATCGTCCGGCGATTCGTGGAACTCCGACGCCGGGGCCAGCTCCCGGATCGCTGCGAAATAATCAGCTTGATCGGTCGCGATCCGCAGCCGGCCTCCAGGCACGAGCGCGCGATGCGCATTGCCAAGAAATTCCGCTGTCACGATCCGCCGCCGGTGATGACGCTTCTTCGGCCACGGGTCCGGAAAGAGCAGGTGAATGACGTCGACCGAAGCGGGTGGCAGAAGATATTCCACTGCATAAGCTGACTCGACCCGGAGCACGCGAACGTTCCGTAACTTGCCACGCGCCGCCTTCCCGCAGGCGCTGCGAATGCGACCCACGAGTCGTTCGATCCCGAGAAAGTTGCGCTCCGGATGGCGCGCCGCCATCGCCGTGAGAAAGGTTCCGTCGCCACAGCCGAGATCGATCTCCACCGGCGCGCGCCGCAGAAAAACTTTCTCGAAATCAAGCGGCGCGAAGTAGTTTTCCGGCACCAGCTCAACCTGGGCCGCGGTCAAACCGCTGGAATATTCGGTCGCGTCAGCCACTCTCAGTCAGGAATTATGCACAAACTCTTCTCGATTCTCTCTTGTGTCCTCGCTCTTGCCTGCGTGTCTGCCACCGCGCTGGCCGAAACTCAAACCGCAGTCTTCGCCGGCGGTTGTTTCTGGTGCATGCAACCACCGTTCGATCACGCGAAGGGTGTCACGAAAACGGTCGTCGGCTACACCGGCGGGAAAAAAGAGACAGCTAACTACGAGCTCGTCTCAGCGCACAAGACGCAGCATCGCGAATCGATTGAGGTCACCTACGATCCGGCCGCCATTTCCTACGATCAGCTGCTCGATATTTTCTGGCACAACATCAACCCGACCCAGGCCGATGGGCAGTTTCACGACATCGGTCTCTCCTATCAGGCGGCGATCTATTACGCGAATGACGCGGAGAAAAATGCGGCCGAAGCGTCAAAGGAAAAGCTGGGGAAATCCGGCAAGTTCGATCAGCCGATCGTAACCGAGATCCTGCCGCGGATGCCGTTTTATCCGGCGGAGGAATATCATCAGAAATATTACCTGAAGAATCCGGAGGCTTTCGAGGCCTACCACGTCGGGTCCGGACGGGTCAGCTACCTCCAGAGCATTTGGGGTAAATAGTGCTCGTTAGGCGACTTCGTTAGGGCTGCGGGCCAGCGAGTTCCGCGATTCGACCCGTCATGGCGTCGACCGCCACGTTGTGCTCCGGTTTGCCCTTCGCTTCGGTCAACTGCAACGACCAGACTAATTTCCCGTCGACTGTTTCCAGCTTCGCCGCCTGCACCCGCTCCCCGGGGTATTGCTTCAGCGCGATGTGCTCGGCTTCGTTCTTCGTGATCTTCGCATTGCCCTCCGGGTTGAGCGGATTGGCCTGGAGCGGTGAAAGACTGAGGAAGGCGGCGAAGGCGAAAAGCGAGAGCAACTTCATGACCGGAATGAACCGACGTTTTGTGCGGTCTTTCAAGCAAAACTAAGTTTTTTCGATCCGATCACGCGAGTGGCATGGCCGTTGCCTGAGAGAGTAACTGCAAGCTGGGAATCCACTACTGCAATACTTGCTGTTACAAATACGTTCCCGAGCCCTGCGGCGCGACCAGTGATGGGCGCGCTTTTTTGCACTAAAGGGAGCGCCGCGGACCGCGGTCACTGAGAGGACGTCTGACTTCGTTACTGGAGCAACGGTGTTGAAGTCGAGGGATTTTTGACCACGGCTGCTTCTTCGGATTCGAGGGGAACAGAGTTAGGTTGTCTGAGTGGTGGCGGCTTGGAGTTGGAAGGAGGCGTTTTTGAGCAGGCG
>JBDTIQ010000205.1:0-7576 GCA_039936335.1 Chthoniobacterales bacterium | reverse complement strand
CGCGGGCATGCTCGGCTACCGTGCGGGCGACGAATTTGAGTGGCAGGTGCCAGACGGCGTGCGCCAGATGCGCGTCACGAAGATCCATTTCCAACCGCAAGCGGCGCAACGAACCGCCGCCTGAGCCTTGAGCTTTTCGAACGGGGAAAGCAGGGACCGGTCGACGCCGATATGATGCCGACGGGGTGTCAATCCTTCACTCGTTAGGCAAGGCCATCTTCGGCCCGCGCCGTCGAAAAGTCACCATTCGCGCGTGCTGGAGGGATGAGCTGCGCGAATCCGGGGGGCGTCGCCCAGGGTGCCACACGATCAAGGCGCCTCTCTCCCGCGTCGCGAGAGCTCCGCCCTCCCGTAATCGTCCGTCGTTAGTCTTCGCTTTGGGATAAGCGCGGACCGAGCGCCCAAAGCCAGGTCGCAGCAGCGAGCAGCCAGAGGAACGCTGCGTAGATGAGATGACTGCTGCGCTCGACCGGGAAGAAATCGGCGCTGATCCGTGCCAGCATCGCCAGGACGAGAAAGGCGAGCGCGGTGATCAGAAAGCGGAGTCGTTGTCGGAACAGGTGACTCTGACCGGTATGCCCCAGGATCACGCGTGTGCTGACGGTGAAAAGAATAATGCTGAAACCGCCGAGAAAAACGACGTGCAGATTCGCGACCCGGTAAGTGGGAAGAAAAGCAGGAAGAAACAATCCGGCGATGAGAAGGGCCGCGCCGAACTCGAAAACTCGAGAGAGAAAAGTGCGCTTGAGCCCGCGCCGAAAGAGATGTCCCTGAGTAACGAAATAAAACAGCGTCGTTAGGCCACGCAGCACCGCCGCGCTCCGCGTCCAGTCCAGTGTCTCGAGCAGGAACGAGATCCACAACGCGGCCGCGCAGCCCGCCGCGAGCGCTGCTCCCCGTCGCCAAAGCGCAGCGCCGACCTGTGGGTTGATCGGCGCCTCAGTCTCTCCCTCGAGCAGCTTCGGAAAGAAAAATACTCCTACGCCGAGGAGCGGAAAAAGAATGAAGCCTTCTTCGAGGAGCAGTCTCCCGAATTGATCCGCAAACAGGCTTTGACCCGACAGAAGGATCAGCAGCACGCCGGCGATCGCATTCAGCAATCCGCCGAGGACGAGGAGAAAACCAGGCGGCGGTCGATCACTCTGCGCGGTCCGCCGCCGGACGAGCGTGAAAATAAAAAAGAGCAGAAGCGCGAGAAAAAGAGTGTCACCGAGCACCTGCAACCGGAGAAGGTGGCAGCACGCGCTGCCGAGCTGCAGAACCAGAAGAGCACCCACCTCGCCGGCACCGAGAGGTTTGGCATCAAGCAAGCGCGGCCCGGCCGTCCCCAGAAATCCCACCACGAAAGATCCCATCAATCCTTCGATCATTAGCCGCATGTGCGGCGTCGCGGGATAGACCGCGATCAGGTGCGCGTAATAAAGCGGCCAGAGCAAAACCCCGGTCGCGCCCAGGAGCAGCCCGAGCGGAAAGAAGATTCGGAATGGTTCCTGGTGAAAAAGACCAGCCGTCCGCGCACTTTGTTCTCTCATCGTTGCAAAAGATTGGACCAAAACCTCACTGGCTGCTCCCGCTCGAGTGATCTGTCTCGCAATTTTTTCGATTCCGCCTTGATTCAGATCAATTCCGACCGGAGATCGAAGTGAGAGGTTTCTGCCAGACTCGTTTTACGCAGGTGAAGCCGAGACGCATCGTTAAGAGTCTGCCAAGGCATAGGACCAGATAATGAGGACGCGGGACGACATCCAAACTTCCGAAGACATCAAACATCTCGTTGACTCTTTCTACGAGAAGGTCAATCGCGATGAGTTACTCGCACCGATCTTCAACGAAGTCGCCAAGGTGGACTGGGCGGCACATCTCCCCAACATGTATCGGTTCTGGGAGTCAATGCTTCTGGGCGGGCGAAACTATCAGGGCGTGCCGTTTCCCAAACACGCGGTCCTGCCGGTCGACCAGGCCCATTTCCAACGCTGGCTCGCGCTTTTTGCCGAGACTGTAAGAGAAAACTTCGCCGGCCCGAAAAGCGAGGAAGCCACCAGTCGCGCCATCTGCATCGCAGATACTTTCGCGCGGCGGATGGGCGTGCTGACCGACCCAGCCGCACTCGGCCGCCTCTCAGTCTCGGGCGCACCATAGTCCTTGTCTCGTTAGGTGAGGATGCGGCGGAGCGCACCGCCGCATCAGAGGGCGTTTCGCATTTCGCTCGCTAGCCTTCGGTCGAGACCGTTGCTTCGCCCGCGCCTGTCTGCAACGCTTGTTCGAGGGCGCGCCAGGGCAGCATCGCGCACTTCACCCGTTGCGGGAATTTTCGCACTCCACGCATGGCCGCGAGATCGCCCAAGCCGGCTGGTGGCTCGGCGCTTTCCCCCGCGATCAGATCGTGAAACTCGCGCAACATCTCGAGCGCAACGGCGCGCGATTTGTTTTTCAGCTTCGCCGTCATGAGCGAAGCGGAAGCTTGGCTGATGGCGCAGCCGTGCCCGGTGAATTGCAGCGCCTCTAAGCCTCCGTCGGGTCCGAATTTCACGCCTAAGTCGATTTCATCGCCGCAACTCGGGTTGTCGCCGTGTACCCGCACGCTCGCATCCGGCAGCTCGCCAAAATTTCGCGGGCGCCGCGAGTGATCGAGGATGACCTCTTGATAAAGCTCTTCCAGTTCCGAGTTCATGCGAAGAAACGAGCCGCCGTGCGCAGGATTTCGACCATGCGATCGACCTCCTCGGCGGTGTTGTAAAAGTAAAAGCTCGCCCGGGTTGTGCCGGGCAGACCGAATTTGCGCATGAGCGGCTGATTGCAATGATGCCCGCCGCGCAGAGCCAGACCCTTCTGGTCGGCGAAGGTGTTGAGATCGTGCGGATGAACGCCATCCATGACGAAGCCCACCAGGGCACCGCGTTGGTCGCTTGGGCCGAGCACGCGGATTCCCGGCAGCTCGGCAAGTTGCGCAACGGCTTGCGCGGTGAGCTCCGAATCGTGCGCGAAAATCGCGGGCCGCCCGATCTCGTCGAGGTAATCCATCGCGGCCGCGAGTCCGATCGCGCCGGCGATGTTCGGCGTGCCCGCCTCGAAACGGTGCGGCGGTTTTTTAAAGGTGCTCTTCTCCAGCGTCACGCTCACGATCATCTCGCCACCACCTTCCCACGGCGGCATCGCTTCGAGCATTTCCGCGCGACCGTAGAGCACGCCGATGCCAGTCGGTCCGCACATTTTGTGACCGGAAAACGCAAGGAAGTCGCAACCCAGTTTCTGCACGTCGAGCGGGAGATGGCCCGCGCTTTGCGCCGCATCGATCAAGGTGACCACGCCAAGCTTGCGCGCCTCGCGGCAGAGATCGGCCACCGGATTGATCGTGCCTAACGAATTTGAGACATGGGTGAAAGCAAACAACTTCACTTCCGGCGTGAGCATTTGCGGCAACTCCTCGAGCGCCAGCGTGCCGTCCTCGCGCACCGGTAGAAAACGCAGCTGGACGCCCGTGCGCGCAGCGAGGAACTGCCAAGGCACGAGGTTACTATGGTGCTCCATCTCGGTGAGCAGGATGACGTCGCCTTGCTGGAGAAACTTTCCGCCCCACGCTTGCGCGACCAGGTTGATGCTTTCGGTTGTCCCGCGCGTGAAGACGATTTCATCCGCGCTCGCCGCGCCCAGATACTTGGCCACGCGCTGTCGCGCCGCTTCATAAGCCTCGGTCGCACGCGAGCTCAGCTCGTGCAGGCCGCGATGGACATTGGCGTTGTCGCGTTCGTAGTAACGACGCAGCGCCTCGATCACCGCCCGGGGCTTCTGCGTCGTGGCGGCGTTGTCGAAATAAATTAGCGGCTGCCCATGCACCCGCTCGTTCAGGATCGGAAAATTGTCACGGAGCGCGTGCCAATCGATCGAATCCTTGGAAGCCGCCTGCACGAATCAATCTGCGGCATTTCCGGCCGCGCGTCATTTTCTAAAGCGTGTCATGCCTTGATGACGGCTCCACCAGACCCACGCGATCCCTTGCTGCTCGGGCGATCCCGCGCCATAACCTTGACGTGGCCTTACGCGACCCGAGCGTCGACCGCGGGCCTTCCCGGAGCGCGGCGTTAAAGCAGTTCTTCGTTGAGCTGAAACGGAGGAAGGTCTATCGCGTCGCGGTGGGTTATGTCGTGGTGGCCTGGGTACTCGTTCAGGTCGCCACTCAGGTCTTTCCTTTTTTCGAGATCCCGGATCGGACGATACGCCTTGTCGTGGTTGCACTCGCGCTCGGTTTCCCGATCGCGATTATTCTCGCCTGGGCTTATGACATTACTCCCTCAGGGATCAAGCGGACCGAGGAAGAGTCGCCTGAGTCGCTCACGACCGTCCCGCTAGCTTCCGAGGTTGCGACGCCCGCTGCACAGGAGAAAAGCATCGCAGTCCTGCCTTTTGAAAACTTGAGTGACGATCGGGAGAACGCCTTTTTCGCGGACGGTGTGCATGATGATATCCTCTCCAAGCTGGCGCGGATCGGAGACCTCAAGGTCATCAGTCGCATCTCGGTCCAACACTATCCGACTGGTGCGCGCAATCTGCGTGAGATTGCCGAAGCGCTCGGCGTTGTTTACGTCCTCGAAGGCACGGTGCGGCGGGTGAGCAACCGGGTGCGGCTGAACGCGCAACTGATCGATGCGCGGACGGACCGGTACGTCTGGGCCGAGACTTTCGACCGCGAATTGACCGACTTGTTCGCGGTCCAGAGTGAGCTGGCCGGGCGTATCGTGCAGGCGCTCGAGGCCAATCTCTCGCCGAGCGAAAAAGCGGGGCTGCTGGTGCAGCCGACGACGAGTCTCGAGGCCTATGACCTCTATATCCGCGCCCGCGATCTTTTTCACTGGAGCGGGAGCGGCGATCCGCACGAGAGCGAACGGGCGCTTCAGCTGAGCGAGAGGGCACTGGTCTATGACCCGCAATTTGCGCTCGCCTACTGTCTCGTCTCGCGCATTCACAGCGAACTGTATGGGTTTGGCTATGACAAAAATCCAGCACGACTGGCGCAATCGAGAGCGGCCGCCGAGGCGGCTCTGCGGTTGCGGCCTGGAATGGCCGAGGCGCATCTCGCGCTGGCTTTCTATCACTATTACAATTCGCGCGATTTTACCGCGACCATCCGCGAGTTGACCCTCGCACAACGCGCCTTGCCTAACGACGCCGAAATCGTCAGCGCGCTCGGGATGATCGAACGCCGGCGGGGTCGCTGGGAGGAATCGATCCTGCATTTCGAGCGCGCCCTGCAACTCGATCCCTGTGACGTTCTTCCTTTCTGGAATTTGGCCGAGACATTGTCCTATATGCGGCGTTACACAGAAGCCGATCGGATTCTGGGAGAGGCGATGGCGATTTCGCCTGAAGCGTATCTCCTCCCCCTCGCGCGCGCCGATCTGGCCCTGCGAGAGCGGGGCGACCCGGCGCCTTTACACGATGCTTTGCGGCGCATACCACCGGGATTCGACCCGGGAGGAGCCGTCACAACCGTAGCCATCCGCCTGGCGCTGATGGAACGAGATTACGAGCAAGCCGAACGCCGGCTCGCGACCTGTCCGCTGCCCAAGTTTCATGATGTCGGATTATGCGGCTTTGCCGGCGCGCTGGATGACTACACGGTGCCTCGAGAATGGTATGCGGGCTTGATCGCGTGCGGTCGCGCCGATCCAAGCGAAGCCGCTCGGGCCTTCGGGGCCGCGCGCGCAGTCGTTTCCTCCGATCTGACCGAATCTCCCGATGCGCCGAAATCGCTCGTTATGCTGGGACTGATCGAGGCCATGCTTGGTCGCACGGAGATTGCGATTTCCCTCGGGATACGCGCGACGGAGCGCCTCCCCGTCTCCGCCGACGCGCTCGATGGTCCGCTCCTCGCCGCCAACCTGGCGGTCATCTACGCGCAGTTAGGCGAAACGGATCGAGCCCTGGACGGACTCGAGCGAATCGTTACTCTGCCCGGCGGACCGACGCCGGGCACGCTACGGATTGAGCCGCAATGGGACAGTTTGCGGAGTGACGCGCGCTTTCAGAAATTGCTCTTCGCTTGATCAGTCCGAAGCTGTGTCACTGCGCTCCCTTCGTTAAGCACAACCCGTTGACTGTCTGTCGGGTGTCTCCGCGCCGATGTATAGTCGCGGATGAAGACGATCACACTCTACCGCACGGGTCTCGGTCTCATGGCGGCCGCCATCTTCACGTTTGCCGGCGCTTCGGCGCATGCCGCGGAGCCGAGTAAAGCCATCGCCGTCCTCCATTCTACCCGGGGCAATCAGGTGGAAGGGACAGTCACCTTTACCAAGTCGGGCGATGAAATAAAGATTGTCGCGGATGTGAATGGCCTCACGCCTGGTAAACATGGGTTTCACATCCATGAATTCGGCGATTGTTCTTCGCCCGATGGCAAATCCGCTGGCGGCCACTTCAATCCGACCAATAATCCCCACGCCGGCCACGATGTCGCGCGACGTCACGAAGGCGACATGGGCAACCTGACGGCCGACACATCTGGCAAAGCGCATCTCGAGCTGACCGATAAGATGATGACGATGAGTGGCGAGAAATCGATCATCGGCCGCGGCGTGATCGTGCATGCAAAAGCGGACGACCTGAAATCGCAACCCGTGGGCGACGCCGGCAGTCGCGTTGCTTGCGGAGTCATCGGCATCGCCAAGCCCTAGTGCCGCCTGGGCGGTGACCCGGCGTATGTCACACCGCTCGTTAGGTAGCAGTCCTACTGCGTTCGCGACTTACGCCGGGCGCCGTTCAAAGCAAAGTCCAGCGCCTCTCGCAAGGAGCCTCCTTCGCTGCCGGATCGGCTTGCGATCGACCGTTGCCTTTGAGTCCTGAGAAGCGCTGCGTCATTATTTCTTCACGACTGTGGCAGGATACTTGCTCCGGCGACGGTATGACTCATAAAAAATATCACCCGGTCCTGGCTATTCTCACTTTATTTGTAGGTATACTCTTCCCAAGCAACGCGTTTTGCGCTCCGGGCGATCTCTATGAGACAGACCTAGGCAGTGGCACGGTCTTTAAGTTCGCCAGCGATGGAACCAAGACCAGCTTCGTCTCCGGCTTGATCGCTCCAACGGGTCTCGCCTTCGATGGCAAGGGCAACGTCTTCATCAGCGACACCGGCAGTGGCACGATCGTGAAAGTCGCTCCCGATGGAACTCAGAACGTCTTTGCGGTCATCCAAAACGATGGCCCTATTGGAATAGCCTTTGATGCATCAGGCAATCTTTACGTAGGCCTCTTCAACGGCGGCGTCGTCTTAAGAATAACTCCCGCTTGAACTCAAAGCACTTTCGCTTCCGGCCTGGGAAATCCAACCGGTCTGGCGTTTGACAAGGATGGCAACCTCTTCGTAGCGGACCTGGGCGGCGGGATTTCCAAGATCACCCCTGCGGGAGTGACGAGCAGCTTCGCTACCGGCCTGATGGGTGCAGCTGGACTTGCTTTCGACGGTGCTGGAAATCTCTTTGCCGCAGGCAATATCGACGGCGCGATCTACAAATTCACGCCCGACGGGACGAGAAGCAATTTCGCCTCGGGAGTGGGCGGCGCTGCCGGAGTGGTCTTC
>JBDTIQ010000204.1:0-7029 GCA_039936335.1 Chthoniobacterales bacterium | reverse complement strand
CGACCCACGAGGCGTCACTCGCAGTAATCGCGCGCCAAAAAGTTCGTTTTGGCGAGCCGCCAAAACCAACAGGCCAGCGGCCTGTGCTCCCCGGAATTTCGCCGGCGCGTGTTAGGCAAAATCCTCGTCTCGCCCCAATCAGCAATCAGCAATCAGCAATCAGCAATCCTATGAACAACTTCCGCTACGCCTTCCGCCAGCTTTGGAAATCTCCCGGCTTTACCTTCGCCGCCGTCACCGTCCTCGCGCTCGGGATCGGGGTGAACACCGCCATCTTCACGCTCCTGAACCAGATGTTGTTCGAGCCGCCGTCCTATCAGCGGCCTAACGAAATCGTGCAGCTCTTTTCCCAGGACGTGAAAAACCCGAAGAGTTTCAGCGCGTTCTCCTACCCGACCTACTGCGACGTGCGCGACCAGAACTCCGTGTTCTCTGGGTTGCTCGCGCACAGCAGAACCGTGGTCGGGCTCGGCAAAAAAGGGAACACGCGTCGGGCAGACGCCGACATCGTGAGCTCGAACTATTTCGCAGTGCTCGGCGTCTTGCCCGCGCGCGGTCGCACCTTTACCGCGGAGGAGGAAAAGCCCGGGCAAAACGATCGCGTCGCGATCGTCAGTTACAGCTATTGGCAGAAGAACGGCCGCGACCCGTCGCTCCTCGGCAGCTCGCTGCTGATCGATGGACGCACCTTCACCATCGTGGGTATCATGCCGGAAGGTTTCACTGGCACGACGAGCGTTTTTTCGTCGGAAGTCTGGCTGCCGCTCGGAGTTTTCGATGAAGAAACACGCGTCGCCGGTGGTGTGCCTAATGAATCGCTGGCGGATCGCCGGAATGACGAACTGCTCGTAATCGGCCGACTTAAATCCGGCCTGACTCCGGCAGCGGCTGCACCGGCTCTCCGCGCGCTGGCCGCGAATCTGGAGAAGCAGTTCCCGGTCGTGCTGAAAGATCAGACGTTCATGACCGCGCGGCTCGATCGCTTTTCTACTAGCACTGATCCGGTGGAAGGCGGGCCGACCGGCGCGATCGGCGGCCTGCTCGCGGGAATGGCCGCGGTCGTCCTGCTCGTCGCCTGTCTCAACCTCGCGAACATGCTGCTCGCGCGCGGCACGGCGCGGCGGCGGGAAGTCGCGATCCGTCTCGCCCTCGGGGCGAGTCGCGCTGCGATCGTTAGGCAACTGCTCGTCGAAGGACTTGTCCTCGCACTGCTCGCGGGCGCCTTCGGTTTGCTTCTCGGGCTTTGGTCTTCCGATCTGCTCGTCGCTTCGCTCGGAAAAATCATTCCGATCGACATCGTTTGGCTGAGCGGACCGAACCCGACGATTCTCGGCGCGACCTTCGCTTTCTGCCTGCTCGGCACACTCGCCTTCGCCCTCGGGCCGGCGCTCAAACTATCCCGCGTCTCGGTCCTCGGCGATCTCAAACAACAGGCCGGCCAAGACGTCGTTAGGCGGCGCTGGAAATTTCTCCCGCGCAATCCCCTCGTGGTCGCGCAGATCGCGTTTTCCCTCGCGCTCCTGACGGCCGCCGCGCTCTTCGTGCGCGGCGCGCAGCAGGCCGGATCGATCGATTCCGGCTTGCATGCGGACAAGACTTTCGTCGTCGAAGTGGATGCGGCCCTGGGCGGATACGATCAGCAGCGCGCGAAGGGACTCTATCGGACGCTGAGCGAGAAGTTCTCCGTACTTCCCGGCGTGGAAGCGGCCAGCATTTCCGCGCTGGTTCCTTTCGGAGATCGGACCATTCAAAGAACCGTGAGACGCGCCGGCGCCCCTGCGATTCCCGGAGTCGAGAAGATCGTTCCCAACTGGAACGGCGTCGGCGCCAATTATTTTACGGCGGTCGGGTTGCCGATCCTGCGCGGGCGCGCTTTCACGATGGCAGAAGCAAACGAACCGGGCGGGCCGCCGGTTGCAATCATCGACGAAGTCCTGGCGAAGAAACTCTGGCCTAACGATAACGCGCTCGGGCAGCAGATCGAATATCCCAAGGTGGAAGGCGCCGCTCCGGATGATCCAAATGACCGCAGTGGCGCGATCCCGCACGGGCAACCGATCGAAATTATCGGAATCGTCCCGGCGACGAAAACGCGGTTGTTTGAGCAGCGACAAGAGGGTGCGCTCTACGTGCCATTCGCTCGCGGTTTCCAAGGCGATACGTTTTTCTTTGTCCGCTTCGCGTCGCTTCCTGCGAAAGACGAACCCGCCACGGCAAGTCTGCTCCGGCAGACTGCGCTGAACGTCGATCCAGTCCTGCCGATCTTCGAGGTCCGCACTTTCGCGAAGCACATGGATGCGAATCCGCAGCTCTGGATCGTGAGGGCAGGCGCCGCATTATTCTCCATTTTCGGCGTGCTCGCGCTCGGGCTCGCGGTCGTCGGCATTTACGGCGTGAAAGCCTACGCCGTCGCGTGCCGCACGCGGGAGATCGGCATCCGTATGGCGCTCGGAGCCCAGCGCAAGACGGTGCTCTGGATGATCCTGGGCGAAGGCCTAACGATGATCGTCTTCGGCCTCGCGCTCGGGTTCCTGCTCGCGCTGGGCACAGGAAAAATCGTGAGCAGTATTCTCTTCCAGGTGAGCCCGCTCGATCCCTTCGCCTTCACGATTGCGCCCGCACTGCTGGCGATCGCCGCATTGCTCGCCACTTGGCTGCCCGCGCGGCGAGCGACTCGCATCAGCCCCATGGAGGCTTTACGCGATGAGTAAGGAGATGGTGTCGATCGCTGGCCTGGGTAGCGCGCACGTCTCGTGTGCTGGCGACGGCGTCCTCGCCGTCGCGAACTTTTGTTGGTCCTACTAGAACTCCATCCAGGCGAAAGTTCGTCTCGGCGAGGACGCCGAAACCAGCACGCGAGACGCGCGCGCTACCCAGACAAGATTCCCACAGCCGCCATAAAAGCGACACGCCTAACGAAACACCGAACTTATGAACGACCTTCGCTACGCCTTCCGCCAACTGATTGCTTCACCCGGCTTTACCGGCGTCGCCATTCTTACTCTCGCGCTCGGGATCGGCGCCTGCGCCGCCATTTTTTCGGTGGTGAATGGCGTCCTTCTGCGGCCGCTCGATTATCCGCAGCCGGATCGCATCGTCGTCATCCGTGAGACCAATCTGCCGCAGTTTCCCGATTTCTCCGTCTCGCCGCCTAACTTTCTCGACTGGCAGAAGCAGACAAAATCCTACAGCGCACTCGCGGCCTACAGCGGAGATCCCATCAACTTCACCGGCGCTGGGGAACCGCAGCGGCTTATCGGCGTTAAAGCGACTGCCGATTACTTCAAGGTCTACGGCTCGGGCGCGTCTTTCCTCCCGAAGAGAATGCGCCGGGAAAAAATCACGTCGTCATCCTGAGCAATCCGTTTTGGCAACGCGTATTCGGCGGCGAAAAAGACGCCGTCGGAAAGACGGTGCAACTCGACGGCGAGACGTACACGGTGATCGGCGTGGCGCCGCCGAACTTCGGCCAGACAAGCAAGGTCGATCTCTGGATGCCGATGGCTTTCAGTCCGGAAGAGCGGAGCAACAAGTATCGCGGCGCACATTATCTCAACGTCGCGGGACGATTGAAGCCGGCGTCACTCCGGAGCAGGCGGACGCGGAGCTGAAGCTGATCGCCGCGCAGCTCGGCAAATAATATCCTGAGGACGACAAGGGCTGGAGCGTCTTCGTTACGCCGATGCTCGACTACAGCGTGCGCGACGTCCGCGTCGTGCTCTACACCCTCCTCGGCGCGGTCGCCTGTGTGCTTCTCATCGCCTGCGCGAACATCGCCAATCTCCTCCTCGCCCGTGCCACCGCGCGTCATCGGGCGACCCGCGCGATGGGTTCGATTCTTTTCCAGACGAGCGCCTTCGATCCGTTAACTCTCGGCGCGATCACAGTGCTCCTCGCCGTGGTGGCGCTCGTCGCTTGTCTGCTCCCAGCGCAGCGTGCGACGAGGGTGAATCCTATCGGGGCCTTGCGTGACGAATAAGGCGATGAGGCGGAGGTCGCGCCTTCCATCCTGGGAGCACAGGCCGCTGGCCTGTCGATGCCGGCGGCTCGCCGGCATCCCGCGCGCAGAGTTGAATGCTCCATTTTTGCTGCGCGCCGTTCGTAGAAGCAGCCGTAAAAAAGATCGTTTTGGCGAGCCGCCAAAACCAACAGGCCAGCGGCCTGTGCTCCCCGGAATTCCGGTCGCGCATCGTTAGGGAAGATGCTCGTCTCGCTCCAATCAACAATCTTACGAACGCGGCCCGGAATGCGACCTCATGAAAAGATTGAATCCGATTCGCGATCCCGCTGCATCTCACTAGCAGATGATTTCTGAACTTCGCTTTGCCGCGCGGTCGCTCTTGAAACGGCCGGGTTTCACCTTCGTTGCCATCATTACCCTCGCCCTCGGGATCGGCGCTTCGAGCGCGATCTTTAGCGTGGTCGATGCCGTCCTCTTGCGACCGCTGCCCTATCCGCAACAGGAGCGGATTGTCGAATTGCGCGAGCTCGACGAGACCGGCCGCGGCATGCCGGTAGCGGAGGCAAACTTCCACGATCTGCAGCGACAAGCGCGCAGCTTTGAGGCAATCGCGCGCTATGGCGCCGGAACGGATGCGGTCGCCGGTGGCAGCGAGCCGGTGCGAACCATGACCTGCGCGGCATCGACGGATTTTTTTCGAGTGCTGGGTGTGAAACCTTTTCTTGGCCGCCTCTTATCCTCACAAGCGAACACGGAGGATAAGCAGGCCGTCGTCGTCAGCTATGGTTTCTGGAAGAAGTCGTTAGGCGGACGGAGCAATCTCGAAGGCACGACGCTTCGACTGGAAGGTCGCAGCTTTGCCGTCATCGGCGTGCTCCCGCCCGGCGTGGAATTTCCGCAGAACGTCGACGTCTGGTTTCCGGCTACGGTTTATCCAACCACTTCGTCGCGCACCGCGCATAACTGGAGCGTCGTCGCGCGCTTGCGCGAGGGCGTTTCGATGGCGCAGGCACAGGCCGAAGTCGCCGCGATCGGCCACCGGTTGAAGCAGGAATACGGCAACCAGATCGACGCCAGCAACTTCGGTCTCACGCCGCTGCGCGAGCGGATGGTGAAGAATGTCCGCGGGCTTCTCTGGGTTCTTTGCGGCGCGGTCGGACTACTTCTTGTCATAGCCTGCTCGAATGTGGCGAATCTGCTTCTCGTTAGAGCGACCACCCGGCGCAAAGAGATCGCGTTGCGCGCCGCCCTCGGGGCTTCGCGCTGGCAGTTGACTCGGCAATTCCTCGCCGAAACGCTCCTGCTCACGCTCGTAGCCGGCGCGCTCGGGGTGCTCTTCGCTTATTGGGGTGTCTCGCTGATCGTCGGTTTGTATCATGGAAATCTGCCGCGAGTCGGCACGATCGGAGTCGACTCGACTGTCGTGTTTTTCGCGCTCGCCGTTTCGCTCCTCGTCGGCGGGTTGCTCGGACTCGTCCCCTCGCTTCACGTCTCGAACCGGCAACTGCAAACCGATTTGCAGGAAGGCGGCCGCAGCAGCGCGCCCGGATCGAGTTCGCGGATTCGCAACTTCCTCATCGTCGCGCAGGTCGCGCTCACGCTCATGTTGCTCGTCGGCGCGGGATTGTTAGGCCGCAGTTTTCAACGGCTGCTCGAGGTGAGTCCCGGCTTTCAACCGGAGAGCGCGGTGGCGATGACGATCTCGCAGCCGGATCCGGAGACGCCCGCGGCGCAGCGCCACCTCGCGCAATTTTATCAGCAGTTGCTCGATCGTCTGGGCGCGCTCCCGGGCGCGATCGGGGTGGGAGGAATCAACGCCCTGCCGATGAGCGGCAACGGCGCGAACGGCAGCTTCATCATCGAAGATGGCGGTCAGACCTCGAAAACCGACGATGAGCTGGGGAAGGAATTCTCCGCGCTCGCGGGCACGCCGCGGCTGCGCGACGCCGAGTTTCGGGTCGCGAGCGAAGGCTACTTCTCGACCATGCACATCCCGCTGCTGCGCGGGCGCTTCTTCGCCTCTTCCGATGGGCCGGATGCGCCGCAGATCGCGCTCGTCAGCCAGGCGCTGGTGCGACGCTATTGGCCTAACGAGAATACGATCGGGAAAGAAATTCAATTTGGCAACATGGATGGCGACCTGCGTTTGCTGCACGTCGTCGGCGTGGTCGGCGATGTGCGTGACGACGGTCTCGACGCGGAGCCGCGCCCGACGGTTTATGTCGATTTCTTCCAGCGATCGCGGGCGGCTTCGCAGTTTTCCATCGTGCTCCGCAGCCAGGGCGACGCGGCGACTCTGATCGCGTCGATGCGGCGCGAAGCGCGCGCGCTCGATCCGGAAATGCCGACAGAGTTTCAAACGCTCGAGCAGGTCGTCTCGTCGTCGCTCGACAACCGCCGTTTCAGCATGGTGATGCTCGGCGTTTTCGCGGGCGCGGCGCTCCTTCTCGCGATGGTCGGGCTCTACGGCATCATGGCCTACATCACTTCGCAGCGAACGCGCGAGATCGGAATCCGGATGGCGCTCGGCGCGCAACGCGGCGACATGCTTCGATTGATTTTGCGGCAGAGTCTGACGCTCGTTGTCGCCGGCATGGCGGCTGGGATTCTCGGTGCCCTCGCGGGAACGCGCCTCCTCGGGACGCTGCTTTACGGTGTGAGCACGACCGACGTCGCGACCTACCTCGTCGTCATCGCGCTCCTCGGCGGCGCCGCTTTTCTCGCCAGCCTGATCCCGGCGCGCCGAGCCACAAAGGTCAACCCGACCGAAGCGCTCCGCGCGGAATAGGAGAAGAAGCCGTGAATTCGTTCGCGCTCTCCGGGGAGCACAGGCCGCTGGCCTGTCGATGCCGGCGGCTCGCCCGCATCCCGCGCGCAGAGTTGAGTGCTCTATTTTCGCAGCGCGTCGTTCGTAGAAGCAGCCGTAAAAAAGATCGTTTTGGCGAGCCGCCAAAACCAACAGGCCAGCGGCCTCTGCGCCCCGGATTTCCGGCCGCGCATCGTTAGGGAAGATGCTCGTCTCGCTCCAATCAGCAATCTTACGAACGCGGCCCGGAATGCGACCGCAT
>JBDTIQ010000203.1:0-9627 GCA_039936335.1 Chthoniobacterales bacterium | reverse complement strand
CGCCGAAACAAAAGCCCGTGCCACCTCGCGATGGCACGGGCGAATGTGAGAATCGATCTGTCTTAGCTACGGCTGACGACACGCTTGCCGTTGCCGCTCCCGCTCCCGCTCCCGTTCCCGTTCCCGTTAGGCGAGATCGCCGCCAGGGGTGCGAGTTCCGCATCGGGCGCCGTCAGCTTTGCCGCCACTTCCGGCGCAGCGATCAGCGGCATCACGACTATGATGGGATCGCTCGCGATGCTTTGCGAGCTGCCATTCACCGCCTGCACGACGATCTCCAGCGTGGTGCCCGCCACCACACCCTCCAGCTTCGCCATCGGATCGACCGTGCTCGCTGCGAGTCGGAAGTTCCCTTGCTCGCCCACGATCCGTGTCCTCCAGCGGTAGCGTGTCGTCATCGCATTCGGGTCACAGCTTAGGATCACTTCCGATCCCCCGACCGTCGCCTGCAGCCGGTCGGCGCACTTGGCCTCCTCTGCGTCGAAGGCATCTCCAGGCCGAAAGCCAGCCAGCGCGGATCATCCTTCGCCAGTTTCCTGCGCAGGTTGGTATTCACGTCTTCCATCAGCTTGAGTAGGTCTTTTTCATGGGTTGCCGCGCGTCATCTGCGGCCTTCAGCGCTTGCTCCGCCGTGCTCACACCGGATTGACCACTCACCCGCTGCGTCAGTCAACTCCGTCGCCTTGGCAGCGGCGACATCCATGCCCGGCACTTCATAGCCCGGGTTCTCGGTGTAGTAAGTTACCAGCGCCAGGCCGAACGCGATCCACGCCTCGATCGTCGAGGGCACCTGCGTCGTGGGCGAGACAAAGCCCGCTCCCACCCAGGCGGGCGACCACTTCTCGCCGAGGCGACGGGCCAGGACGGCGCGCACCGTCAGGAGCCACTCATAGAGCGCATCCTGGTCGGGCTTCGAAGCCTTATGAGCCTTTGCCCAGGTTAGTCCGGGCCACGTTAAAAGTATTCCCGGCGTTCTTGAAGGCAGCCTTGCTCGCGAGCATCTGAGCTGCCGTCACCATCGTGATAGGAATCGCCGCCGCGAAGGCGAGGAGACCAATGTACATCTTGGTGGCCAGATTAAAGATCTGGCCCACGCGCTGACCTCTAGTGCCACACACTCCGGTATGGCGTCTTCGTTGAACTTAGGCGGAGATGGCGCGGTTTCTTCCAGATGCTACGACAGGTCGACAGAGCACTCTGCACGATTCAAGAGCTTACCCAAGGCTCCCGTGCTGCGGAGACTGTCGTTCCGATTCCCAAGCAACGATTTGCTCGGCGGCCATCAGTCGACGCGGCGTGAATCGCGCAAAATCCATCCAGCCGGTGTCGAACCTCCCTTTGATCTGCATCCAGTCGTCCTGTTTCTCATCTTCCGTCAAGTCGAACGGCAGCCGCGGCCCTGGATCAGATTGTTCTACGCTCAGCTCTGACCGGAATGCTTGCCAGACAATATATTCGTTGGCAATGATCGTGACTTGTTTCACATGCGCTGCCAAGTGGGCGTTCGCGTACACTCGAACGAGGCTGTTATCCAGATCACCTAGTTTAAGGTTGAGGATGGGAGTATGAGTAAACGGACTCACCCGCAATGTGGCGGAGATCGAGTTTTCTACTTCGGGTCGATAATAGAGATCACGCTGCGGAGACCGCGGGTTGCTGATATCATCGTGACTTATCCATGCATATCTCACAAGGCCCGGTTCTCCTAAGTGGTGTTCGGCAGCCCGCTCCCCACGATCGTTGGCGACGATCAAATTGAGGATGGTTGGCCTGCCACCCACGGCTCTCGCGATGGCACTCAACTGGAGTGAAAGTAAGGCCCGAACATGCGGCAGTTCTTCGCGCGAGAAACCGCGACTAAGTTTCATCCCGAAATATATGCTAGTTAAGGGGCGGCTCTGCTCTTGAATAAACTCAAGCCGGCTTAGTCGAGCGTCTAATGCGCTGGCTCGCTTCGTTATTATGCTTTCCAGATCGCTGCCCCAGCGTGAAAAGAAAGAGGCCTGTTCCGCTTTCGAAAGAGGAATATCTAGGTATTGAAAACGGAATCCGAAGCCCTCAGGACTATCGAGTGCGATACGAAGGCGCTCGCGATCATAGATTTCAGCCAAGGCGATTCCGTTCGCCACCGCATGAGCGATCAGTTCGCTTCTTTCGCCTACGGTCAACGAAACATTGGTAAAGAAAACAAAGATGCTCAAGCCAGGATCGGCCCGTTTCGCGCTCGCTAAGTCATTACGAAATTTTGCCTTTATTGCTGCCTTATTGGGTGGCGAGTCGGCGACACTGTTCAGGAATCCAACCGCGCCGAATGCCCGGCTACAAAGCTCAAAGGCGGCATCCATGTCTCTCCCGCCGTCCGGGCCGCCCCTTGGCTGACGCGGGGTCAGGGTAGTGAAGCGCCTATCCAATGCCAGAACTGCGAGACACATCCGCTCTCGAGCGAGTTGGTTTGTGTCCAGCCAAGTCCGCAGCCGTTCGTCGGTTAGATGTGGCATTTGTTCAGGTGCAAATCGCGACGCGTGTCAGGAAGGTCATCATTTTCTTTGAGGCGAAGCTTGCCTTTGACGTAGTGGCTGGCGTGCCAGTCGCAGTGATAATAGAAGCTGCCGGTTTTCTTGAGGATGCGGTGCAACTCGATGCAGCGGGGGCGCATGTAGTCGATGTAGGCCTTGGTCGATTCGTGGCGGTCGGCGAAGCTCCGCTTCTCTTTTGTCTCGCCCCAGAAGACTTCGTAGTTCCGGTTCGAGTTGAAGGGCGGGTCGATGTAGATCAGATCGATGCACGCCTCCGGCAGCTTTCGAAGCTGCTCCAGGTTATCCCCGCAATAGATGACGCGCGTGTCGAGGAGCGGTGAGGGTTTGGCTGGCACTGCCCGCAAACTAACGGAGGTGTCGGGAAGTGAGCAAGGAATTAGGCTGCTGTTGCTCTCCGGAGCGCGCTTTCGGAGGGAAATTCCCGTGACGCGTCCTCCAAAATTATCCCGACGGCCGATCCCGCCGCCTTCGCACCTTCAGGATCATCCTGAGACCACGGTTGACCAAATCTCTGCCCTCCGGATCGCCCTGACGCCCGTGTTGAATGAAGAGGTGCTTTCAGGATCATCCTGAGGGTCAAGGTAGACGTTTATCTGCCTTCAGGATCATCTGGAGGGGCCAGTTGGACATTTATGTGCCTTCCGGATCGTCCGGAGGGGTCACGTGCACATTTACCTGCCTTCCGGATGATCCGGAGGGGCCAGTTGGGAGATTTATATGCCTTCCGGACCGTCTGGAGGGATCTGCTCGACGTCTATCTGGCTTCCGGACCCACCGTGATGATAAATCTCTTTACATCGATTATGCGCCCTGTGCATCCTCGGCGCATTGTAATGAACATTTCACCCAGCAGATCTAGGTTTCTCGTTGCCGCTGCGCTGCTATTCTTAGCCGCGCAGCGGTCTTCCCTCGCCGGTAGTGCCACTTGGGCGACAAATCCTACCAGCGGCGATTGGAATACGGCGGTGAATTGGACCCCGCGACGGTGCCAAACTCAACGACGGATGTGGCCACCTTTGGCCCTTCAAATGTGACGAACGTAATCAATAGCGATGTGATCGTCAATTTGGATAGCTTGATCTTTAACTCAAGCGCATCGCAATACACGATTACCGCCATGGATAATATAGCGCTTTATGGCACTGGCGTAGTCAATGATTCTGCCGTGATGCAGTCGTTCGTGGCGGGCCTATTTATTTTCGGAAACAGCGCCAGCGCTGGGGATAGGGTAAACTTTACCACGGTGAGCGGCGGTTTCTTCTTCGAGAACACCTCGTCTGCCGGCTCCGCGACCTTCAACCTCTCAAGTACGTTTTCTCAAGCCACAATCCTCTTCTATGATGACTCGACGGCCGGAAATGCGACCATCAACGCCAGCACTAGTTCGGAGATTTCATTCCTCGACAACTCGACTGGCGGAAACGCGACCCTGAACCTCAGCACCGCGGCATTTGCTGTCTTTGCGGAGAGCAACCACGCTGAGCACATGAACGGCAACTGTGTCGGTGGGGCCGGGCAGTTTTCTTCCCAGATCGACTTCGAGGGCTCGTCCGACGCCGGGGACGGCACCTTCACGGCCGTGGGCGGAAGCACAAGCGGCGAGATAGGTGCCTTCATCCTCCTCGACGGCATCGCCACGGCCGACAATGCCACCTTCATCATCAACGGCGGCATGGGAGCAGGGCTGACCGGAACGGAGCTCTTCGTCATGGACAGCGCCACCGCCGCCAATGCCAACATCACCGCGAATGGCGGACTGGGTGGTTCCGATGGTGGCGCGGTCGTGTTCACCAAAAAATCCAAAGGCGGCGCCGCGAGCATCACGCTCAACGGCAATGCCGTGCTGGACCTCAGCATGCACAACGCCCCGGGAGTGACGATCGGCTCCCTAGCGGGCGCCGGCTCCGTCCTGCTCGGAGCCAACAATCTCACGATCGGGAGCAACAACCAGAGCACGCGCTTCGCCGGCACGATCGAGGATGGCGGGAGCAGCGGCGGCAGCGGCGGTTCGCTGAGCAAAGCGGGCAGCGGAACCCTCGCGCTCAGCCGCGCCAACAGCTACACCGGCGGCACGACCGTGAGCGCCGGGATTCTGCGGGTCGCGAACAAGAACGGCTCGGCCACCGGGACCGGACCGGTCAACGTGAACGGAGGCACCCTCGGTGGAGAAGGGATCATCGCGGGTGCCACAACCATCGGCACTGGAAGCGGCGGAGGCGCCTCCCTGTCCCCCGCGCTTGGCACAAATAAACAACCGACGCTCATCATCCAGAGCGCTCTGATCATTAACTCCGACGCGACCTACACCTACACATTCAAAGCGCGGCGCAACGAAGCGCGCATGGACGAAGTGGTGGCCAACGGCGTCACCATCAATGGGGCCACCTTAAACCTGAGCGGTCAGGCCCAAGGTCGTCTGAGACGCGGCCTCACTCTGACGCTGATCAGCAACACGAGCGCCAATCCGATCAGCGGCACCTTCAATAACCTACCCGACGGCGCGATTGTAAGTGTAAACGGGAATAACTTTCAAGCCAGCTACCGCGGCGGCGACGGGAATGACCTCACTCTGACGGTTGTGCCATAATAACAAAAGGCAGAGACAGGATTCACAGGATGGACAGGATTCCGAAAAACCCAATCCGGAAAATCCTGTCTCGTTTCCCTCCGGCGCGGCATCCCTGAGGAGAGCGCGCTCCTCGCTTGCTTCTCTCGCAGGCTCGCTACCTTGTTCAGGCTTGAACAAGATCAATCCCGCGGTCCGCGCCGCTTGCCTCCTCCTAGCCGCCACTTTTTGCGTGGCCAGTTGCCAAACCGTCACGCGTTTCGTGCAGCCCGCGCCGGATTGGCAGGCGCGGCACGGCCAGCTCCAATTTCGCGGTCCGAAAACTTCCCTGATCGGCGATGTGCTCGTGCGCTACGACCAGACGGGCGACTTCGAGCTGACCTTCAGCAAAGGCCCCGGGCTGACGCTGCTGACGGTGCGGCAGAACGCGCGCTTCGTCCGGGTGAGCGGTCCCCTCGCCCGCGGCTCGTGGTCGGGCGCGCCCGCACATGCGCCCGTGCACCTGCGCGGCTGGGTTTCGCTGCGCGAGGTTTTGCTGCGCGAGAAGACGCAGCCGTTCGTTAGGCAAAAAATCGGCGCCGATTCGTTCACCTTCGCGTTCTGATCGGAACGCTGCCGATGTCGTATTCGAAATTTATCGCCCGTCTCGTCACGGAACGCCGCGGGCTCGTCTGGACCGCGATCGCGCTCCTCGCCGTAGCCTGCGTTTACGTGCTCGTCACGCGCATGACGCTGGACAGCGAGGTGCTCAATCTTCTGCCGGGGAAGTTCACTTCCGTGCAGGGCCTGAAGGTTTACAACAACGACTTCGCGCAGACCCGCCAACTGACTTTCGCGCTCGTCTCCCAGCCTAACGACACCGACCGGCTGGAGGATTTCGCGCCGACTTTCGCCGAGCGGCTGCATGCGCAGCCGTGGGTCACCCGAGTTTTAAGTGGCTCGCCGATGGCGACGCCCGAAGGCATCCACGATCTTCAGAAACTGGCCCTGCCGCTTCTGCTCAATCTCCCGCCGAAAGCTTTTGCCGAAACCCTGGCCGTTCTCCAGCCGGCCAATCTGCAGGCGCGGCTCAACCGTTTGCACGAGGAAATCGAAGCCGGTTCGCCGCGGCCGGAGTTTGAGCTTTCGCTCGATCCGTTAGGCGTAGTCACTCCGGCGCTGAAGCCGTTCGCGGGGAACGCGGGGCTGCAGGAAGGCGAGCCGCTCGTCTCGCCCGATCGGACGCTCCGGATCTTTCTGGTCGTGACGAATCAGAAATCGCTCGACGCTTTTGCCTGTCAGGCGCTCATGGAAAAAGTGAACGCCTTCTGCAAATCGGCGAGCGCGGGCTGGGAAGGTGAGGCGCCGCTGCAAGTGCTCGTGACCGGCCGCTCCGCCTACGTCTCGGAGATTTCGCTGAGCATGCGGCACGATATCGTCGTCACTTTGTTCGGCTCGATCCTGCTCGTCGGTGCGGTCTTTTTCATCGGGTTCCGGCGCTGGCTGCCATTGTTAGGCATGGGCTTTTCGCTTCTGCTCTGTTGCCTCGTCGCGCTCGCCGTCGGCTTACTTATTTTCCACGAGCTGAACATGGTCACGATCGGCATGTGCGCGATTCTGATCGGGCTCGGCGTCGATTTTGCGATCCTGATCTACGGCCGTTATCAACAGGCGCGGAACGAAGGGAGCGAGCACGCGCCCGCGATCGAGGAAGCGATCTCGAAACTCGGACGCGCCATCTTTTTCGGCGCCCTCACGACCTCGGTTGGTTTCCTTGCTTTATTGTTAGGCGGCGCGGCCGGTTTTACCCAGCTCGGCGTGCTCATCGCGATCGGGATTCTGGTCGCCGCGCTTTTCATGACGAGCGTGTTTTTCCTCTTCACCCGCGAACGCTCGCTCCCGCCGCGGCACGACTGGATTCTTGTGCTCGTTAGGCAATACGTCCGGCGAATGTTGCGCGCGCCGGGGCTGATCCTCTGGATTGCGCTCCCGATTTTGCTCATCCTTTTCGCGATCGCGCTCTCGCCGCGGCCGAAACTTATCTTCGACGCGAGCACCAAATCGATGGAGCCGAAAAAGAGCGAGGCCGGCTACGCGCTCAACACCATCATGACGAAAATGCCGACGCGCTGGGAGCCGGTCATCGGCATCGTGCGCGCGGCGAACGTGGAACAACTGCACGACGATTGGGAAAGGGTCGAGGCGCACTGGCGCGACCTGCGCGCGCGCGGTGAGATCAAGGATTTCTCGACCCCGGCCGCGCTCTCGCTCTCGCCAAAGTTGATGGAGCAGAACCGCGAGAAGCTGGGAGGCGTCGACTACGCCGCGAGTCGTCAGGCGCTCGAGCAAGCAATTACGCAGGAAGGATTCAGCCGCGCGGCCTTCGCGTCTGCGTTCACGCTGCTCGATAAATTGCAAGCAGTCGCGGCCGGCACACAGCCAATCCCGGATTGGCGGAAGCAACTTCCTGTCTCGTCGAGCTGGTGGTTTCTGGTTGATCGCTACTTCGCCGCCGATCCGCTGCTCAGCGTCGGCTTCGCGACAAGCAACCGCCCGGTCGAGACGCACGAGCAAAAGGAAAAGCTCACGGAAATTCTCCCGGTCGCCGGTGTGCCGATGACGCTTTCCGGTTGGAGTTTTACGCTGACCGATCTGCTCCCGTGGTCGCATCATCAGCTCATCCTGATCAGCGCGCTGATGGCGTTCTTCGACGCTTCGCTCCTCGCCGTTCTCTATCGCGATTTACGCTTATGGCTCATCCAGGTCGCGACCCTGATCCTCGCAGTCGGCGCGATGATCGCGACGATGAAGCTCGCTTCGATTCCGCTGAATTTGCTCAACGTGCTCGCCTTCCGGCTGGTCCTCGCGATCGGCGTCGACTACGGAATTTACGTCGTGCTCGTCTGGCAAAGCGCGCGCGAGGTGGAACATGATGTGGCTGGAGTTTTGAAGCCGGTCGCGCTCGCCGGTCTCACCGCGATCGCAGGGTTTGGTTCGTTAGGTTTCGCTAATAATCCGACGCTCAGTGGTCTCGGCGTGGCCTGCGCAATCGGGTTGGCCTGGAGTCTGTTCGCGACCATCTTTTTCACCTTGCCCGCGGCGGCGGCGGCTCGACCCAAGTTAGGACATTGAGCGGGGCTGCTTCCTCCGGGAGCACAGGCCGCTGGCCTGTAGTGTTCGGCGGCTCGCCGAACACTCGCGCGCAGGAACGGTCCTCCGATCTGGAGCCATGTCCTGGCGCAGAAGTGACGTCCTTCAGGTGCGTGCTCGACGCCACCTGCTTTACCTCGTCCTGCTCCCTTTTCGCGCCCTCGGTTGGAGGCGAGCCGCCTCCAACAACAGGCCAGCGGCCTGTGCTCCCCGGATTTCGTTCCATCGATTATTTCTTTTGCGCCCGCGTCCAACCACGCATTGCTTCCGCTATGATCGCGAAAAAGTTTCTTCTCCTCGCACTCCTTTTTGCTGGCCTTGCGACCGCTCTTTCCGCCGAGCCGCTCGCGCCTAACGACGTCAAGGCGCTGCTCGAAAAGATCCGCGCGAAACGGGCCGACACGCCGCGGGTGCAGGCCGATTTCCAGGAACAAAAAGATGTGCACCTGATGAACAAACCGATCAGCAGCTCGGGCAAAGTCTGGTTTCAGGAGCCGAATAAATTCCGGCGCGAAGTGAAAGGCAGCTCGCCCAGCATCACGGTGAGCGATGGCAGCCAGCTCTGGATTTACTATCCGAAATTCAAGTCAGCCGAGAAGTATTCGTTAGGCAAACATTCCCCACTCGACGCCGGGATCGCCGCGCTCACCGCCGCGCTCAATCTCGAGCACGTCGAAAACAGCTATCACATCACCGGGAGCAAGGAAGGCGCCGGCTACGAGCTCCTCCTCGCGCCGCGCAATCCTTCGCTCAAGCGCCTGCTCAAGACGTTCAACATCCACCTGAACGCCAACCTGCAAGTGCAGCGAACGGAAATGGTGCAACCAAACGGTGACCATATCGTCACCACCTATTCGAACGAATCCCGCGCGCCGATTCCAGCATCGATGTTCCAGTTTAGCCCGCCCGCCGGGACGGACGTGACCACACCGCTTGGTCGTTAGGCAAAGTCCTCCGTTGCGGCACGCGGTCCGTTGATCTTTCGGCGGGTCGCGCCGAAAGTGCGCGCCCTTCTGCGATGCTGACTGTCTCTCAAGTTTCTAAATCTTTTGCCGGGCGCGTCCTCTTTGAGGATGTCTCGCTCCAGGTGAATCGAGGCGATCGCGTCGGGCTCGTCGGGCCGAACGGTGCCGGCAAGTCGACGCTCTTCTCGCTCATTCTTGACGAGGCTTCGCCGGATTCCGGAACGGTTTCGCTGGAGAAAAATGCCACGCTCGGGTTTCTCCCGCAGGAGACCGCGGCCGCCGGCGACGAGTCGGTGCTGGAGCTGGCCTGCGGGAAATCGCACCAGGAACTCGAGGACGAACACGATTGGGAGATCGAGCCGAAGGCGAAGAAGATTCTCGCCGGGCTGGCCTTTCGCGAAGCCGATTTCGATCGGCCGGCGCGGGCCCT
>JBDTIQ010000202.1:0-9965 GCA_039936335.1 Chthoniobacterales bacterium | reverse complement strand
TGGGCGCCGACCGGCCACGTCGCCGCGCCGACCGCGGGCTCGATGTTGCTCGCGGGGATCGTGATGAAGCTGGGTGCCTACGGCGCGCTCCGGGTGGCGCTCAATCTCTTTCCGTTAGGCTTCGCCTACTGGAATAAATGGATCGCGGTTCTCGCGGTCATCGGGATCGTCTGGGCGGCGGCGGTCGCGCTGCGCCAGAACGATCTCAAGTTTGTCATCGGCTATTCGAGCGTGAGCCACATGGGCTTTGTGCTCCTCGGGCTGGCGGCGGCCAACGTGCTCGGTGTCTCCGGCGCAGTGCTGCAAATGTTTTCGCACGGCGTGATCGGCGCGCTCCTCTTCGGGCTCGCCGGCGTGATTTATTACCGAACGCAGACGCGCGATCTCGACGAGCTCTCGCGCCTCGGGCTGAACCGGCGGATACCGTTCATCGCTTTCGCCTTCGTAATGGCTTCAGCGGCTTCGCTCGGTATTCCCGGATTCAGCGGATTCGCGGCGGAGATCACGATCCTGCTCGGGGTTTGGAAAACATATCCGCTTGCCGTCTGGATCACTGGGGTCGGGATGGTGCTGGTGGCGGCCTTCACTTTGCGCGCTTTGCAGAAGACTTTTTTTGGGAGCGAACGCCAGCACGTTCCCGCGCCGATCGTCGCGCCGATGTCGTCGCCTAACGAACGTGCCACCATCGCGGAAAAGCTCGGCGCGAGTCTGCTCATTCTCGCCACGCTCGTCGTGGGACTTGATCCGAAGCTTCTGCTCGACCGCATCGAGCCCGCGGTCCGGGCGATGCGTTTTCTCCAACCGTGAACTATTTCGAACTCGTCAGGCTCGGCTTGCCGGAAATCATTCTCGTGCTCACGGCGCTGGCCGTCCTTGCGGTCGGCCTGATCCGTGATCGCGTCGCCGGAGTCTGCTCGGGAATCGCGGCCGCGGGGATTTTGTTCGCGGCGGCCGCGGTCCTGCGATTGCCGGCGCACGCCGCGCTCGCGCATGGGATGCTGGTGGTTTCGCCGCTCAATTCGCTCTTTCAGGTCATCTGCCTGGCGCTCGCGTTTTTCACTGTCATCCTCGCGCGCGGCGACCGGCTTTTGCCTAACGATGGGGAGTTTCTAGCGCTGATTCTGCTCGCGACGATCGGTCTCTTGTTGCTCATCAGCAGCGAAGAACTCCTCATGATTTTCATCGGTCTCGAGCTGACCGGGCTTTCGCTTTACATCCTGACCGGCTTCGACAAACCCGACCCGCTTTCAGCGGAAGCGGGCTTGAAATATTTCCTCTTCGGCAGCGTCGCGAGCGCTTTCACGCTCTTCGGGATCAGCTTGATCTACGGGCTTACCGGCACGACCGAGCTCGCTGCGATCGGACCCCGCCTCGCGGCGCACGCGCTCGAGCCGCTGCTGCTCGCCGGCGTGGTTATGACGTTGATCGGTTTCCTCTTCAAAGTCGCGGGGGCGCCGTTCCATCTTTGGGCGCCGGACACCTACCAGGCGGCGCCGATCCCGGCGGCGGCGTTCATCGCTTCCGGGTCGAAGGTCGCGTCCTTTGTCGTTCTCGGGAAAATCCTGCTGATCGCGCTGCGCGGCGTCCCTGGAGAGGCGGGTTGGCATGCGCTCGTCGCAGGCTGGTCGCCCGTGCTCGCCGTCGTCGCCGCGCTCTCAATTGTGATTGGCAATCTCGTCGCGCTCACGCAGAAAAACGTGCGTCGTCTGCTCGCTTACTCAGCCGTCGCGCACGCCGGTTACACCTTGGTGGGGCTCGTCGCGCACGGGACCGACGGCTTCGCGGCGACGCTTTTCTACACCACGATTTATGCCCTCACCCTGATCGGTGCCTTCGGCGTGGTCGGATTCGTCAGGCGGGAGACGGGTGGCGTTGATCTCGCTGATTTTGCCGGCCTCAGCGCTCGCGCTCCGCTCCTCGCCGGTTGCATGGCGGTCTTCATGCTCTCGCTCGCCGGGCTCCCGCCGCTCGCCGGTTTCTTCGGAAAGTTTTACCTGTTCAGCGCCGCCTTTCGCGCGCCCGGAGCGGCTCATGGACTGCTCTGGCTCGTCGCGCTCGCGCTCGGCGGCAGTCTCGTTTCGCTTTACTATTATCTTATCGTCCTGAAGGCAGTCTTTTTGGATGAAGCGACGACGAGCGGCTGCGCATTACGGCCGCATCTCCTCCCTCGCCTAACGATCACCCTTCTCGCCGCGTTGGTTTTACTTTTCGGAGTTTTCCCAGGTTCTCTTCTCGACCGAATCCTCGCTGCCTTGGCTAGTTAGACAGGCAACACTTATGGGGCCATTCCTAATCATCAGCTATCTCGTCATGAACTTGATCGGCTTCTACACGCGGCAGCGATGATTGAGTGCGCGTCTGCGTCCACCCGCGACCCAGCTCCGCAGCTTTGTGTAGCATGACGAGAAATTAGAGCGCCTCACTTCGCAGGAGCCATGCGATCGCGGCCTCGACATGGATCTGCGTGGTATCCAGGACGGGAAGACCGGCCGCGGTCGGCTCGCGGAAGATGAGCGAGAGCTCGGTCCCGCCGAGGATCAAGCCATCGATTCGGTCCCGCTGCTTCATCGCCTCGACGATCTCGAGCAGCGCCGCGCGCGTCTCGTCGCGGATGGTGCCGACGAAGAGTTCGCCCATGTATTTCGCGTGGATAAATTCCTGTTCCTCTTCGTTGGGGACGATAATCGTGAGGTTCCGTCGCGCGAAGGCGTCCGGAAACATCGCTGCCTGCATCGTGAAACGCGTGCCGAAGAGCGCGAGTCGTTCGAGCCCGGCGGTGTCCGCGGCATCGCAGGTCGCTTTGACGATGCTGAGCAACGGGAGACGGGAACGCGCTTGCACTTCGTCGAACACAAGATGGGGAGTGTTCGCCGCGATCAATGCGAAGTCCGCGCCAGCCTCCGCGAGTCGCTTAATTTCGCGCGTGAGCAAATCAGCGACGCGTCCCAGCTGTCCGAAGGTGAAAAGATCGATGATCTCACGATTATCGATGCTGTTAATGATCATCCACGGCGCGCCAGTGCCGCCGGTGATGGCGCGAAACCTTGCGATCAGACGCCGGTAATATTCCACCGTCGATTCCGGGCCGGTGCCGCCGATGATTCCGAGTCTTCGCATCCTGAAACACTAATCGCAGGGCCGAACTTCGTTGAGTGGGAGCATGTCGCTGACGCTCGGCCAGACAGGCAAAGACATTCATCGGCGCGGGGCGGCGTCGTAGAGCGCGCCGTATAACTTATCGAACTGGATCGGCTTCGAGAGGACGGCGACCAGAGTTGTATCAGCTAACTGACTAACCGGTGCAGCGCCGGTGACGAGGATGATCTTCGCCGCGGGAGCTCTCGAGAGGATCATGCGCGCGGCAGTCAATCCGTTCAGTCGCGGCATCGAGTAATCCATCAGCACCGCGTCGGGTTTTAGCCGGGTATAAGCCTGGATCGCCTCCCAGCCCGATCCGACGACCTGGACGACTTCGTGGCCGCAACGCTCCACGAGCACACTTAGGCTGGTCCCGACGCCTTTATCACCGTCGGCGATGAGCACGTGCATCGGTCAGGATAAGCTGCTTTTGCGAGGCTGACGACTTGTCAGGTGGGGGTTGGTGGCTGTCCAAAACCCGTCGTTCTGAACGAAGTGAAGAATCTCTGCCCCTTTCTGTGGGGAGCGCTTTGGGCACAAGTTAGAGATGTTTCGCGACGCTCAACATGACAGCCCCGGAAAAAAGCTTTTGGGATAGCTTCTACTGTAAACCGCTCGGGAGACGGGGCGAGGAAAGAAGCTTGCCGAACTCTTCCCAACGCTTCTCCGGATGATCCGCAGTGCCGCCTTGCTTGTCGATATAACTCCGGACGAGATCTTCGCCGTAGTTATAGTTAATGACATAGCTGCGATAGTGCTGGATGAATTGGACCCGCTTCTTCGCGCGCTCGGGATTCAGAAGTTCATATTTCTCCAGCCAGATAGCCGCGGCGTTCGCATCGATTTTTCCGTCCACAAGCTGCCGGGCCGCTTCATTCCCGGCATAGCTCAGCTGCTTTAGTAACTCCTAGACCGCGTAGTATTGATCCGCCTTCGCGGGATCGAGCCCGGCCGCGGGCCAAAGGACTCCTTTCTCAAACTTCATTCGCTCCGGTCTCGTGAAGACGACTTCGCGACCGAAGTTTGCGGTGCCCTCCGCGACGAGTGATTGCGGTGAGTAGAGCGGATAAATGGAAAACTCCACCCAGCCGCGGTCGCGGGTGAGGTTCTTCTCCAGGAGCGTGTTATAGACATGGTGGCCGGGATAACCTTCGTGCGCGGCCAGGTCAACAGCGCGATCGATATAGGTTGGCAGGTCTGTGTTTACCTGGATGACGCTATGATAGTTGCCCTTATACCAGTTATAGCCGCCCCACGGTTTGTTTGTCACATATTCCACCGTGAAGCTTTCGTTCGGTGGAAGCGCGAGATGAGCCAGGGTGCGTGCGCGGCACTCCTTGATCGCGAGCTGGAAAACCGTGTCGAGCTTCTCCTTCGGGATGATGAAAGCCTTATGCCAGTCATCGTAGCGCTGACTTAGGGTGCGGTGGTCTGCGGAGTTCTTTGGCGGAAACGCTCCGGTGGCTTCGATCTCGGCGAGTAGTTTCGTAAAGTGTTCTTCAGGATAGGTCGGCGCGACCGCGTCATAGAGCGCGCGCGATTCCTGATCGAATGTCATCTTTTCGCCTTCGAGGATCCGCACCCGCGCACCAAGTGCGGCGAGCTGCTTCAGGAGGTACTGTCGGCGAAGGCGCGAGAGCTCTTCCGTGGGCGGAGTGAGTTGGTTCAGTTGATCGTGTAACTGTCGCGCTCCGTGCGCAATCGTGGCGAGTGGCTGTTTGTTTGACGCAGCCTCTTCTTTCCACTCTGCCGGGCCGTAATAGGCATCGACATAATCAGGATCATGCTGCCCCATCGCGAGGACGAGCTTCACATACTTCTCGGCGATCTGGTTCATCCCCGTGGGGTTCGCTGAGGCCGGCCGCGCGACGGGGGCGAGGCCGATGAGCACGAACAGGATGAATGCGACCAGAACAGGAAGTTTCATGAGTGGTTCTGTGAAACGAAGAGCATACAGCTTGGCCGCAGGCTAGGGAAGTGGCACCTGAGTTGCTTCGCGGCGTCGAGGTTGGTGTAAGAAGATCTCGATCGGAGGTGACAGCCGGAAAATCTCGCGAGAGCGATCCCTTAACCACGTCATGAACGAACAAAATGCAAAAGTCGGGCTGACCAGCTACGTCCAGATCACCGCGAATGACGCCAGCTTTACGACCGGCCAGGTGTCCGGTGCAATGGGCGGCGTCGGGTTGCCGTAGGCTGCGACAATTAGAGCTTGTCATGCACTTTGACGCCGGACGCGTCCTGTAAATTAGCCCGCCTGAGGCGGGTGGGAGCCGAAACGAGAACCATCGGAACCTCCATCCAAAAGCGATTGCGCTCCGGATGGGGCGGAGGATAGGGAGTATCCGCGCGTCCGGCGCCCCTCTGGAGCGCGCGGGTCGGGCATGATTTCGGGAAAGGGTTCGCACACGCTTGTCATCCTGAGCGCAGCAAAGGACCTCGCAAGCCACCCCAGATAAACCACGCCCAATCAGAGCTTGCGAGGTCCTTCGACTCCGCTGCGCTTCGCTCAGGATGACAAGGCTAGGCGCGGACTGGCCTAACGGGTTGCTCCCACTCGCTGCGCTCGCTTCAGGCGGCCCGAATTTCGAGCGTCCCTCCGGGAACACGCGGGCTGCCTGACATTGTTGTGGAGTCCTCGAAGTTCATGACACGCTTCTAGGACAACTGGGCTCCGGCGAGATCCCAGCAACTGCGGAAAGCACGAAGGGCATCCAGCGTTTCCGCCGGATGCCCTTGTGAATCGCTTAGTTTTACTAAGAACCGAATGGGACGGTTCCTGCAAGCAGGTTCTCCTTACGGAATCGATTGGCTCTTGTGCGTCTTGACCTCCGTCGCGTCAGTGCGCTCGATCGTTCCGTTAGGGAACACGTCGTTCCGGAAGTTCGCGGACGTGACCGGATTCCCCGCCTGGGCCTTGATCGAGTCAAAGTCGGGCCGGTCGACGAGACGGTTGGCCGTGACATCACCGATTAGGAACCCGAAGGGCACGTCCGTGGTGCCGCTGGCGCCGTTGATGTTCGAAAGGCGGATAGTCACGATCTGTTGGTTCGCTACGCCGGTCAGCGGGATACTCACGGTGCTGCCGCTGAAGGCCGGTGTGCCGGCCGTGGCGGTGCCGCCGACGATGGTTGCCGCGCCGGAGGTCACGGGTGCATCAAAGGTAAAGACAGCCAGGAAGTTGCCGCTCGCATCGCGATCTTCCACTCCCGAGGTGCCGGTGAGCGGCATGGTGATGTCGAAGGTCCCAGCAGAGCCGTGGGTGAGTTGTGAAGCCGCGCTCACCAGGTTAGCGCCGCCGCCACCACCACCGCCTGCCGTCTCACTGTCGGTGAAGACGTCCTGCTGCGATTGATTACTAATTATCACGCGACCGTCGGTCCATGAAGTGTAATGCTTCGCGGCGGTCGCACTGCTGTAGTCGTAGTCGCCTGCGTAGATCGATTGCACCGCGCCGTCGGGTTGGCCGGGAAGTGGGCTCTGGACGTCCGAGAGCATCTCGTCGGCCGAAAAAGTCTGGCCGTTATCGGTGGATTTGCGCGACCACATCCCGTAGCACGGAACGGCTGGATTGCCCTTGCTGCAGGTGGCGCTGCCGCGTCCATCGTACCACGTCGCGAAAACGGTGCCGTTCGGGCTCACCGAGACGTTGGGCTGCCATTGAGGACGGGTGGTGGAATCGGTGTTCAACTTGAGCGGCGCGCTGAAGCTCACACCGCCGTCGGTTGAGCGGATGTAATAGACGTCGCCGGCGTCGCCGCCGCTACCCTGCTGTGCATAGACCAGGTGAACGACGTTGTTGTAGGCGGCAGGTTCGCCCCAGCCCTCATGCCGCCAGTAGCCGCCCGCATCGCTAAACATACAGGCGAAGTAACCGACCGCGGTCACGCCCGGTCCGGGGAAACCGGGACCCGTATAGGTGTTGGCGAAGCTCACACCGCCGTTGGTGGACTTGTAGATGAGGTTGTTATTGGTGTGTGGGAAACCACCACCGTTCTCGTTCATGCCGGCGAGATAGACATTTCCGTTGCCGGCCAGATCCCCCGTGATCTGGACATCGCGGATGAAGGGGGAGCCGTTGTTGATTTGGGTCTTGGTCCAGCTGGTCCCGTTGTCGGAGTAGCTCACATAGAGCGCGCCGCCGCCAACCGTGAAGTCATTGTAGGAAACGTAGATCCGCCCGTAGAATGGGCTGCTCGGGTTGTTGTCGACCCAACCAGACTCACGGTCGTCAGAGCTGCCACTGTGCACGCAGGCGCCAACCGCCCAGGTGTTGCCACCGTCAGTGGATGTCCAGGCGCCAATGCCTTGTCCGCCGCAGGCGGTAGCGAGCCAGACCGCATAGAAAGTGCCGGTCTTTTTCTGATAGAGAACAACCGGGTCACCAAAGTTCGTCCCGTGGCCGGTGGCGAAGGGGCTTGGGTTGAGCCGGGTGAAGGTCACGCCACCGTCCGAAGAAACCGATCCGCCAGAATAGTTGCCTGAGGCGGTTCGGGAATCGTTGTAGGCGACGAAGATTTGGTTGGGGTTATCCGGGTTTGCTGTTGTGTACGTCTCCGATTGAGTCGGGTGGGTAATGGAGTCGGTGCCAGTGACCACGTCGACATCCATGCCGCCGAAGAGCGGCGCGAGGATTTGCCGAGTGAGTTGATGAACGTCACCGAAGTCTGTCGCTGTGCCTCCCTGGGCCTCGCCGCAGTAGATGGAGATGGCGCCAGCCCGAAGGTTTTCCTGTTTATCGAGTGAGAGCGAGAGAAACTGCGCGCAGTCAAACCCCGGCGGGATAAGGGGATCGGAAGAGGTTACTGTGGTGGGTTCATCTTCCTCTGCTTGAGCGGAAAACTGGCCGATACTGAGGAGGGCAAGAGAGACACCCGCCAAGCCTAAAATCAGGCTGACGGAGGTCCGAAGGTAAAAGAAGGCAGATTTGGAATTGGTTTTCTTTATCATGTAGTTGGTTTTGGATTTTGACTCTGTCCCGGGTTGGCTGAGGTTTCTCAGCCGCCGGGTTTTTAACAAAGTCGCACCCGGTCGTCGCGCTTTTTAGCCTTACAATTTTGTCATGTTCGCACGAGGGGCGGCTCAGAGTTGTGAGCGGAAGGGCGACGTGGCTTCGCCTGTCAGGGTAACTGGCGGATCGCCTTAAAAGTGCCGCTCTTCAACGGGTTGGCTTTGGACGGATCCTGATCGACCGGAAAGAATTTCGCTTCTCCTGTGATCGAGCCATCGGTTTGTAGCTTGCCCTGCAAGACCAGCGTCCCGCGCTCCAGGCCGACGTTGCCCAGCGGAAACTGCACCGGGCCAGAAAACGCGATCGAGCCGTTCGCGTTCTCACTCCACTCCGCCTCCGTCGCTCCGGTCGGACCGGTCTCGTTAGGCGCCGGAACCACTGCGGCGAACGACCCTTTCCCAGCCACGCGCGCCTCGAATCGGAGCGCGTGACTCTCACGACCGCCGAAGCGGACGTCGATCTTCCAGCCGCCGACGACGGAGGCAGGCGGCGTCTGCGAGAAACCTGCTCCCGCCACGAGCGCGAGGGCGAAGACCAATAAGACAAATTGAAATTTCATCACGCGCGCCTCTGGCTGAGCTGCCATCCAGTCTTCGCCGTCCTTCTCTCGAGATCAAATCCGTCACTGGGAAAAGTGCTCGTCCTGCCCGCCGCCGGTATAACCGCTGTCTATCGCTGCCAGACATATAAAGTCTTTCAAACCTGCGCGCGCATCGACGTCATTCAGGTATGCAAACATCAACCTTAAGCACCGATCCCATGAACGATCGACTGCTTGATTCGAAGACTTCGCTGCGCTTGCGCGCCTTTCGCTTTGTCGGCGAACGCTACGCGCGACGCGAGCGGCCGAGCGTGGCCGCGGAGTTCCTTCTTTTCGCAGTGATCGTTCTCACCGCCGTCTGGCCGATGATCACCCTCGCTCACGCGATGGGCCTTCATCACTAACCGCCGGCTGGCACTCAGGTTCCTTCCGGCAAGGGCGAGCATGTGGCTCGCCCTTCGTGTCTCCCGGCGCGCGGCGGCCGAATCAGTCGGCCGCCCGCCGGGTTAGAAGGGCCGCCGCAGCTTCCTCGCGGAACGCTGCGGCGGCCTTGCTCTCGAACCGCAACGGATTGCGGATCAAAACCAGCTCGCGCGTTGGCGACGAGCCCGCGAACGGGAGCGCCACGCAGCCCTTCACAAAATCCGTGTGCACCATCATTTCTGGTACCACCGTTACTCCTAGCCCAGCCGCGACCATCGCTGCGATCGTGACGAGCTGCGCACCCTGCAGGACCAGCTCCGGCTTCAGGTGATTCGCCGCGAGCAACCGCCGCACCGTGATCGACAGGCCATGCACCTCGTGCAGGAGCAGGAATTTCTCCTGGGCGAGATCGCTCCACTTGATCTCCTTTTTCCGGGCCAGCCGATGCTTCGCGGGCAGGAGCACGAGCAACCGTTCCCGGCCGAGCGCGTGATGCTTCAGGCTCGGCGTCTCGTCGCCCGAGGAAGCGAGCACGATGTCGAGCGTCCCATCCTCCAGGCGCTGCGCCAGCTTTTCCGTCGTGTCCTCGAAAAGCTCAAACGTCACGCGCGGATAAGCCCGCTGGAAATCCACGATCAGCCGCGGCAGGAGATAAAGCGCGATCGAAGGAACGGCTCCGACCGACAACCTGCCGGCCACCTCATCCTCGAGTCCGGCCACCGAACGGCGGCCATCGCCGATCGCGGTGAGAATCTGCCGCGCGTAAGGGAGGAAAGAACGCCCCGCCTCGGTCAACACCACCGCGCGGGGCAACCGATCAAACAACGGCTGCCCCAACTCCCCCTCCAGCTT
>JBDTIQ010000201.1:0-17143 GCA_039936335.1 Chthoniobacterales bacterium | reverse complement strand
GCGGCAAACGTCGTGGCCGCCGCGAGCAGGCACCAGGAGCAAAATGCCTTGTGCTTCGTCCATTGATCGACCGTGAGCTTCGCCGCCTGCGCGGCATCGAGACCGGTCTTGGCGACGAGCGCGAGCGGAATCCACGGCTGCGACTTCGCGCGATCGGCGCCGCCCATCGCGGCGAGCCCCGTCGTCGCGGCGTAACTGCCGAGCCCGAGAAACGCGTCGCCCATCTGGAATCTCGAGCAGGCTTCCTCGGACGCGTCGACCTTATCGGCATCGAACCCGGGCAGCGGCGGCTCCGGCAGATGCCGCAAAATCCCCATCTGGTAGAGCGCGATCAAACCCATCGAACCCGCGGCCGCAAGCTCGAGCGCGACGATCCCGCGCCATTGCGGCAGGGAGCCGCCCTCGCCTTCGCGTAATTCCTGACTCAATTCTCTTGGTCTCACGGTCAATTCTTCGCCTGTCGTCCTGTGCGAGAAGATCTTTTTCTTGGGAGCGCGCATACGAGAATAAATTGCAGGCTACCTCGCTCTCAGCTACCTGACGAATGCTGCCACGCTTGCCTGATTTTCCCATCAAAGACCACGGCATGATCGGGAACTGCGAGACAGCGGCGCTCGTAAACTCCCGTGGCGGAATCGACTGGCTCTGCCTGCCGGCCTTTGATGGCGGCTTTTTTTTCGGCGCGCCCCTCGATCGGGAAAAGGGTGGTGAGTTTGTGATCGAGCCGGCGGCAAATTGCGAGGCGACGCAACGTTACCTCGACGACTCGGCGATTCTCGAAACCTGTTTCGCGACGAGCGGCGTGGTGGTTGTCGCGACTGGTTTTCGTGATTTCACTTCGCTCCGAAACGCCGGAAATATTCGGGCCGATCATGCAAATAGAGATCCCAGTCTTTCTGGAAAAATCCGCTCGCCCGGAAGCGCACAAACGGGATGCCTTTCTTCGGTTCTTGAGCGTGGAATCGTCGTCTTTATCCTTAACCAGCCGGCCGAGGAGCGTGTCGTAGTTCGCCGATCCCCGCGTAGGGTTTGCCGTCGTGCATCAGGACGCCGTGGCGCACGTAGGCTCCTTTCGGCGGCACGCTCGTCTCCGCGACCGCGAGGCTCGCTCCGAGCAGCAGAAGCAGTCAGCAGGAAAGAGCCGACCAAGACCGACAGGCAAGTTTGCTTGGATTCATGGCAATGAAGATGACCACAAAGAAGATGCCACGGTAAAACCTGATCAGGGCCAGGAGAAAAGTACCGGCGGAGGGGCTCGAACCCACACACCCTTGCGAGTACCAGATTTTGAGTCTAGCGCGTCTGCCAATTCCGCCACGCCGGCTTTCTCGAACGGGTCACGAAACTACGAGATCGCGCCCACCATGCAAGCCTCGGCCAACGCGCTCACTTTATTCTCGTCTTCCCGCGAAAAAATAAATATCCTCGTGTTCATGAACACACACATACGCAGTCTCGTGCTCCTCCTGGCGACCTTTGTCGCCGCGGGAGCGTTTGCGGCGAATCCTCCCGTCGAAGTCACGGTCCGGCCGGCCTCTGGCGGGAAGGCTATTCAGAAAATGTGGACCGACACGAACGGCAGTTTCGAACTGCGCAGTCTGCCGGCCGGCGAATACACCCTCGAATTCCGCGCGAAGAGATCGCCGGAACTGCGAGGCAAGCAATTTACGCTCAGCATCGCAGGCGCGCTCCAGAGCGGAACTCAGAGCGGCATCGCGGGCACGAGTCTCGTCGGCGGCGTCGCGATCGACGTAGCGCTGGCAGCGGGCGCAAGAGTCGCGGGAGAAATCATCACGGGACCTTACGACGGCCGCACGCGTTATTGGGAACCGGCGACACTGGGAAGCAACCTGCCTGGTCGTTGGACCTACGATAAACATGCGGTTCCCGTCAATAACATCGTCGGTGTCCCGATCGACATCATCCAGAAGATACAGGACCACGGCGATACGAACTAGTGATCGGCCAACGCGCGGCTGAAGCCGAGGAAATCCGGCGGAGTGAAAACTAAAAATTTTCGCTCTCGACCGGCTGTAGTCCGCGCGGTGGGCCGAGCACCTCGCGAAGAACAATCGCCTGTCGTGCGCTGTCGGCGGAACGAAGAAGCTCGCCTAACGAGACCGCGACGCGCCGCGGGGCTGGCGGAAAAGCTGCCGGCCTAACGAGTGGGATAATGCGCCGAGCAGGCGGCGGCGCGACCGGCACTAGCGGCGGTGGCGTCACCAAGGGAGCGGACGCGGGCGGTGGAAAGATTGGCGCTTTTTGGACTTCGGGCATCGTGACCAACGGCGGCAGCGGCTGCGCCCAACTGCGCTTCACGTTTGGCGGAGTCTGCGGCCGCGTCGACACGACCGGTCGCGGCGGCGCAGGACGCGAGCGAACCGGCGGCGGTGGCGCCGACCCGGGAGGCGCGCCGAGCGCTTCGAGAAAGCGGCGGACGCGTTCCTCTTCGCTCTCGGCCGGCGGGCGGATGGTCGGCGTGGAACGCGCGGTGTCGTTAGGCGCGGCCGGCCGGTTTTCCGGCGGTGTCTCCGATTGCCTAACGCTCCCGAGCCACTTAAAAGCCAGCGCGATCCCGGCGAGGATCAGGAAAACAACAAACTCATTCATAGCGCGATGTTGGCGCGAGGGGCGCGACTGGAGAGCGGGCGCTTCGTTTGCCCGGATTGAACCACGACAACCGAAGCGGTCGCCCTACAGTCGCGCGGCGCTGCCGGCGATGACTCAATCAAGTCGCGACTTCTGATCTCTCGTTTCACTCTCTTCTTCTGCGTCGTCTGCGGTTAATCTTTTACTCGTTAGGGCGTCTCTGAGGTCGATGGTTTCTCACCCGCGATCGATTCGCGCATCGTGGTGTCGGCCTGCACGTTCTTCATCCGCACGTAATCCATGATCCCGAAGTTCCCGGAGCGAAATGCGTCCGCCATCGCCTGCGGCACGAGCGATTCGGCTTCCACGACTTTCGCGCGCATCTCCTGCGTCTTCGCGCGCATTTCCTGCTCGACCGCGACCGCGGCGGCGCGGCGCACCTCGGCGTTGGCCTGCGCGACACGTTTGTCGGCATCGGCCTGCTCGGTCTGCAGCTTCGCGCCGATGTTATCGCCGATGTCGACGTCCGCGATATCGATAGAGAGAATCTCGAACGCGGTTCCACTATCGAGACCTTTCTGGAGCACAAGTTTCGAGATGCGATCCGGATTCTCGAGCACGTCCTTGTAAGTGTCGGCCGAGCCGATCGAGGTCACGATCCCCTCGCCCACGCGCGCGATAATCGTCTCTTCCGTCGCGCCGCCGACGAAACGATCGAGATGCGAACGCACCGTGACGCGCGCTTTTACTTTCACGCCGATGCCGTCCTTCGCGACGCCGTCGATCGTGGTGCGGCCCATTGCCGCGCTCGGGACGTCGATGATCTTCGGATTAATGCTCGTGCGCACGGCTTCGAGCACGGTTTTGCCGGTGCCTTTGGTCGCGAGATCGATCGCGCAGGCGCGGTTGAAGTCGAGCGAGATGCCGGCTTTATCCGCCGCGATGAGCGCGAGAATCACGTGGGAAACGTCGCCGCCGGCAAGATAATGCGCTTCCAACGGATCGCTCGGGATATCGATCCCGGCTTTCGAGGCGGTGATCCGGTTATCCACGATCAAGCCGACCGGCACTTTGCGCAGGCGCATCCCAACCATTTTGCCAATGGCGACTGGCGCATTCGCGATCCGCGCGCGGAGCCAGAGTCCGAAGAAATTGAAGAGCACGATCGCGAGCACGAGCGCGAAGACGCCAAGCGCGACGACGCCGATGAGGTAAACAGATTGCATGCGGGAAAGTTACGGGAGCGCGCGAAACGCGGCGAGCGGTATTTGCGCGGTGGCGGTGTCCGGGGAGCACAGGCGGCTCGCCTGTCGTTGGAGGCGGCTCGCCTCCAACCCGCGCGCGGCGGCGGCGCTCGGCCTGGCTTTCGCACCGTTCGTACGCCTGGCGAGGTTTTGTGGCTCGGACCCCGCTCCTCCACCCGAGCGTTCGGCGGGCCACCGAACGCGACAGGCGAGCCGCCTGTGCTCCCCGGAACCCGCGCTCGCCTTCTACGAAAAGCCGAGCACCGGATGCGGCACATACGGTTCTTCGAGCGCTGCGATTTCGTTAGGCGTAAGTTTCAGATCGAGCGCGGCGACGGCATCATCGAGGTGACTCATCTTCGTCGCGCCGATGATCGGCGCGGTCACGACCGGCTGGTGCAACATCCACGCGAGCGCGAGCTGGGCGGACGGCACGCCTTTTTCGCCGGCCATTCTGGTTAGTCGGGCGACCACTTCCCGGTCAGCGTCCTCCGTCGGTTGATAAAGCGTTTTGCCGAATTCATCCGTCGCCGCGCGGCCGCTTCCCTCGGCCTTCCAGGGCCGTGTCAACTTCCCGCGAGCGAGCGGACTCCACGGGATGACGCCGATTTTTTCCTGCGCGCAAAGCGGCAGCATCTCGCGCTCTTCTTCGCGGTAGAGCAAGTTGTAGTGCGGCTGCATCGAGATGAGCCGCGTCCAGCCGCGCCTCTCCGCGATCTGGAGCGCCTCGCAAAATTGCCAGGCAAACATCGACGACGCGCCGATGTAGCGCGCCTTCCCCGCCTTCACCACATCATGCAACGCCTCGAGCGTTTCCTCGATCGGCGTGTCGTAATCCCAGCGATGCGTCTGGTAAAGATCGACGTAGTCCATCCCGAGCCGGCGCAAGCTGTCGTCAATCGCCTGCATGATCGACTTGCGCGAAAGGCCGCCGGTATTTGGTCGGTCGCGCCACTTGCCGTGCACTTTCGTGGCGAGCACGAGCTCGTCGCGCGGCGCCATTTCGCGAAGCCACTTGCCGACGATCTCTTCGCTCGTGCCGGCGGAGTAAATGTTTGCGGTGTCGAAGAAGTTGATCCCAAGCTCGAGCGCGCGCTGGATGAACGGGCGCGTCTGTTCTTCGTCGAGCGACCAAGGATGGGTGCCACGTTCCGGGATGCCGTAGGTCATGCAGCCGAGGCAGAGGCGGGAGACTTTCAGACCGGAGTTTCCGAGTCGGGTGTAATCCATCGCGGAATATAACATGCGGCGCGCGGCCGGAGTTTCCGCGAAGGAAGCGCGGGGCGCTCGACGACGTCATCCATAGCGTTGTCATCCCGAGCCCGGCGCAGCGCGGCGAGGGATCTCCCAAGCGTGCTTGGCGCTCGAGACGCAGACGGCAGGTGGCGCGGCGATCCGCTGGCATTCGTTAGGCCAAACGCGCTCGAGAGATCCCTCGCCGCGCTCCGCCGACTCGGGATGACAACCCGCGTCGATCGGGTAACAACGCGCCGGTCCTCTCGCTGGTGCGAACTTCCTGGCGCAGTAAGTTATCTTCCCGATGAAACATTTTCCCTGCTCGATCTCTCGCCGATCATCGAATGCGGCGACGCTGCGCTCGCCTTCCGCAACTCCCTCGACCTCGCGCAGCACGCGGAGGATTGGGGTTATCACCGCTTCTGGATGGCGGAACATCATAACATTCCCGGCATCGCGAGCGCCGCGACTTCCGTGCTGATCTGTCACGTCGCCGGCGGCACGAAACACATCCGCGTCGGCTCCGGCGGCGTGATGTTGCCGAATCACGCGCCCCTCGCGATCGCGGAACAGTTTGGGACGCTCGAGTCGCTTTTCCCGGGCCGGATCGATCTCGGCCTCGGGCGGGCACCCGGGAGCGATCAACTGACAGCCCGCGCGCTGCGGCGCAATCTCGGGAGCGACGGCGACACCTTTCCACAGGACGTGCTTGAGCTGCAATCCTACTTCGAGCCGGCGGGGCTCGGACAGAGTTTGCAGGCGGTGCCGGGGGCGGGTCTGAATGTGCCGCTCTACCTGTTAGGCTCGAGCGATTTCAGCGCGCGGCTCGCGGCGGAGCTCGGCCTGCCGTTCGCGTTTGCCTCGCATTTCGCGCCGCAATATCTCGGACTCGCGCTTCAACTTTATCGGCAAAACTTCAAGCCCTCCGCGCAACTCGCCGCGCCGCACGCGATGATCGGCGCCGGGGTTTTCGCGGCGGGGAGCGATGCGGAAGCGCAACGGCTCTTCACTTCGTCGCAGCTGCAATTTCTCAGGCTGATTCGGGGTCATCCGAGCCCGCTCCCGCCGCCGGTCGAGAGCATGGACGGACACTGGAGCCGCGCTGAGCAAGTCGCCATCGCGGAGCGGACGCGTTGTTCCGCCGTCGGCTCACCCGAGACGGTGCGGCGGCGTCTGGACGAGTTGCTCGAGGAAACGCAGGCTGACGAGATCATCGCGACGGCGCAGATTTACGATCACGCGGCGCGGCTCCGCTCCTTCGAGATCGCCGCGGAAGCACTGCGCACGTTCGTTAGGCAGGAAGCCGCCACCTGATGTCATCCCGAGCGAGCGAAGCGGAGTCGAGGGACCCCGCCGATCTTCCGTGAAGCTCCGCCTGCAACGGGAGCGTCCCGGTTCCTCCCCGGGATCCCTCGGCTTCGCTCGGCATGACTCGCGTTTCGCTTCCTTACAACTCGACCGTCTCGCCGATCCTCAGGAGCAATAGCTCTTTGCCGGCTTTGCGCGCGGTCTCCTGCGCTATGGCGTGATCGATCTCGATCGGAGGAAAGGTGTCGTAATGCACGCCGACGATCTTTTTTGCACCGACGAAATCCGCCGCCCGCATCGCATCGTCGATGCCCATCGTGAAGTGATCGCCGATCGGGAGGACCGCGAAATCCAGCTTGGTCCATTCGCTTATGAGCTTCATGTCGTAAGTCAGCGCGGTGTCCCCCGCGTAATAAAAGTTGCCTTCGTTCGTCATGACGATGAACCCGGTCGGATTCCCGCCGTAGCTGCCATCAGGCATCGAACTGCTGTGAATCGCGGCGGTCATTTTCACGCGACCGAACTCGAATTTCGCGGTCCCGCCCGGGTTGATGCTTTGCACATTCTCGAGGCCTTGTTTCTCGAGCCAGCCGCCGACTTCATACGGCGAAATCACCGGCGCGCCAGTCCTCTGCGCGATCGCCACCGCATCGGCGAGGTGGTCGTTATGCCCGTGTGAAACGAAAATAAAATCCGCCGGAATCTTCCCCGCGTCGATCTTCTTCGCGAGCGGGTTTGGCGTGATAAACGGATCGAAAAGCAATGTCTTCCCGCCCGTCTCTACTGCGAAACAGGCGTGGCCATAATAAGTAAACTTCATATCAGAACTTCGCAGGTGCGGAGGTTTCCGCACGTAGGGGCGATGTCGCGAGAAGAATCGAACTCGGAGCATTCCAAACGAACCGAGAGCGCAGCGAATCTCTTTAGCGATTCGTTAGGCCGGAATCTTCAACGCTGTGAGTTCTTCAGGTCGATCTATCCACATGGAGGTCCGGGATTTCCGCGAACTCACAGCGTCGCTCCGCGCCCCACCCTTTTTCAATAACTCACTCCATTACCGGCCGCCAAAACCGGGCGGAGGCTGAACGACTACGCGCCTGCCGCCGGTGCCGACCGATAAAATCCAACGGCCATCGCGGGTGGTGCCGACCAGCTCGGCCGGCTTGGAACCAAAACGCAGCCTGGGGATCAGCTTCGCTCGCTTGACCGTCGGATTCTTTTCGTGCGGCTTGCGTCGGGCCTGGCTTTTCCGAGCCACCTTCGATTCCGTCTTGTGCTCCAGTTTGTCACTGACAGTTCCCTTTGCAGCCGTCGCAGTTTTCCGGTCATCTGATCTGTTCGTTAGCTTGGGCGGCGGAGTGTTCTCTTCGCTCTTCGCCGGCACCTCGGGCTTCCCTGCTGGTTCCGACACGATTGGCTCCAGGGTTGGCTCTTCGCTCGCAGGTCGCGGAGGAGCAGCCATCGCAAGCCGTTGATCGCTGCTGGCGGGAAGTTGCTCGGAAGCTTCGCGCTCCGACGAAGCGACGGGCGCGGATGCGATCGCGGGTGGAGGCGTTGCCACCGCTAACGGAGCCTCGGAGACCTCCGCGGCGGCGGTGGGTTCCCCTTCTCTGGCCACAACCGGATGCTCGGCCGCGATCTGCTCCTCCAGCACGGCTGGTTTCTCGATCGCAGGTGCGGTCGAAGCAACCGCCACGGCTTGATCGGTCGCTTCCTGACCGCGCTCAGCATTGACTGCGGAATCTGCGGCTGGCGAAGATTCGGCCGCGGATGCGGAGACTTCGGGTGTGCGCCCCGGCTCGGTCGTTGCCACCAAAGGAGATGAGGCGACCGGCGCGCGAGCCGAGGGTCCTTCTTCCGGCGGCGGAGGATTTTCGTCGACGACCGGCAGCGGCTGCCTCACCGACTGGCGGTGCGGAACTTCCACGATGGAGTCATCTGAATCATCGACTAGTGGACGTGCCGGCGTCGAGTGGCTGGCGATGTCGCTCTTTGCAGAATGACGAAACGGCGCGGCCATGCCAGCGAGATAACGCGGGGGGAGAACGAACGCCGTGGTCAAAGCGATGCCGGCGACCGTGGCGGCCGCGACTCCCCAGATTTTTGCGGAAGACGACGCGGTGGCTTTCCGGGTGACCGCAGCCGTCGGAGACGCGGCCGCAGATCCGCCTCGGCTTCGTCTTTCGACCTGATCGAGACACGTCTGGAGCGAAGCGACCAGCGCGATCGGATCATGCGGCCGTTTCTCAGGGTCGGGGTCTAGCATCAGGCTGATGAGCTGGCTCACGATCTTCCGCACGCCCAGCAATTCCTCCGCCGGCAAAAGCGATCGCCCCTCGGGCGGATCGGACTGCGCTCCAACCGGCGGGACGCCTGTCAGAAGAAACCACATCATACAACCGAGCGAATAAATCTCCGAACGCACATCCACCAGGCCGCTGGAGAGTTGCTCCGGGCTGGCATAACGCATCGCGTCATCCGGCGCACCGGACACCGATCGCCCCTTGGGAGGAGTTACCCCAAACCAATGCGGCACTTTGACCTGAGGGCAGCCGACTTGCGCAGCCGGTCCGGACCCGAAGAGGAGATTGTCGGGGTTCAACGCGTGATGATAGATCCGATAGAAAGCCGTCGCGCCGATGGCGGAGGTGACCTGCAACGCGATGCGAAGCACAACCGCGGTCGGCAACGGCCCGCGCGCCGCCACCCAAGCCGCCGCGGTGTAGCCTTCGAAATACTCGGTCACGTAAACCATCTGATCCCGGTCGAAGCCGAAATCGTAAAGGCTCAGAAGGTGAATATTGTTGATCTCCTGAGCCCGTTTTGCCTCGGCTGTGAGCCGCTCCCGCATTTCCGGCTCTGAGGTGTCGACCGTGACCAGATCAAGCGCGACTTCCCGCCCCGTCTCCACATCCTGGCCGCGATAAGTGACGATCGCCGGCGTGCGATGCAGTTCCACCGGGAGATCGTCTCTTCCGAGGGAAAGACGGTAGCGATCGAGGAATATCCTGGTTTCCATGTGCGGTTGACTGGCCAGTGCGGGCTCGGCAGTGGCCAGAGCAGGGCAAGCCTTCTTATTAGAGTTCGTTTTTCAGAGATTATTCACGCGTTTTGCTTCCCAACTTGGTAACGCGTGCGTCGATCGGCGATCCGCGGCACGACTTCATCGCGATGAGAGTTGCGAGCATCTGCCCTGCGACACTTCGCTCTCCAACGCGCCAGAACTCGGCCGCGCGAACACGAGGCGTCATCGATCCGGCGCCTCCCGAAAGAAGAGGTCTGTAGCGCAAGCTCAGATTAGGATCGTCTCGGCGATTCGCGGACGCGACGGCGCGCGTCCCTCCAGTGTGACGACCCCATTAATCGATCGCGCGGACGATGTAGCTGCCGGCCTGCTTGTCGTTCTCCAGCGTGAGCAATCCCTGTTCCTGCGCCAGGAGGAGGAGGTCGTTGAACGCTTTGAAGCCGTGCGCGCGTTCGTTGAAGCCTGGCCATTGCCGCTTCATCGCCTGTTTGATGAGCGAGCCGTGGATCTGGTATTCGTCGCCGCGCTCGGCGCGCAGGGCGTCCAGAGTTTTCGTGAGCAGGTCGAGCGCCTCGCCTGCCGGGGGGGCGCTCGGCGATTTGCGCGCGCACTTTTCCGTGACGGGCTCCGGCTCGTTAGGCGCGGCGAGTTCGGGGCGCCTTTTCGTGACTCGGCCGCGTTCTTTCCGCACCGATTCCGAGCGCACGAGGTCGTCGTAGTAAATGAATTCGTCGCAGTTGCTGATGAACAAGTCCGAGGTCGACTGCTTCACGCCGACGCCGATGACAACCTTGTCGTTCTCGCGCAGCTTGCTCACGAGCGGGGAGAAATCCGAGTCGCCGCTGATGATGACGAAGCTGTCGACGTGGCTCTTGGTGTAGCAAAGGTCGAGCGCGTCGACGACCATCCGGATATCGGCGGAGTTCTTCCCGGACTGCCGGACATGCGGGATCTCGATCAGCTCGAAAGCCGCTTCGTGCAGGCTGCGCTTGAAGGCTTTGTAACGCTCGAAATCGCAATACGCTTTCTTCACCACGATGTGGCCCTTGAGCAGAAGTCGCTCGAGCAGTTTGCGGATGTCGAAGGGCGGGAAACCGGCTTCGTGCGCGCCGAGCGCGATGTTCTCGAGGTCGAGGAAAACCGCCATCGTGGCGTCCGTGTCGGATGTGCTCATGGGATCGTATTGTTAGGCCGCCCGGCTTTGCGTGCACGGAAAATCATGAACTGTGGTCCGGCGGCCAGCCTGTAGCCGCTTCGCTGTGCGAAGGGTGGTTCTCGCGGACCGACACGCAGTTGCAGGTCGAACCGATGCCCGCGCCTCTCCCAGGGAGGCGGCTACAGGTGCTTCACGCGTCACGTCGACGCTCGTTAGTTCGTGCCCCAGATCATGGCGACACTGGTCGTTAGGCTGCCGCCCATGTTGAAGGTGAGGAATTTTTTCACGCCATCGATCTGACGCGCGCCGGCTTTGTTCGTGAGCTGTTGGTAGGCGTCGTAAACCTGGCGCACGCCGGTCGCGCCGACCGGGTGGCCATCACCGATCAGACCGCCGCCGGTGTTGACCGGAATCTCGAAGCCGATCTTGCCGCTGACGTGTTCACCTCGCACCTGCGGGAGCGCCGTCGCGCCGCTCTTCGCGAGCTCGAAGCCTTTGCCGGGTTCGGCCAGACCGAGGATTTCGTAGGCGACGATCTCCGTGATCGAGAAGCAGTCGTGCACTTCCGCGCCGCCCATGTCGCGCGGTTTCAGGTTCGCCATGCCGAAGGCTTTCTCCGCGGCTTTGCGCGCGGTGGAGAATGTTGGCACGTCTTTCTTTTCCAATGCGAGGTAATCGGTCGTGTGTCCGTAGCCGAGCAGGTGCGGCAGCTTTGTTTTATCGATGCCGTGCTGGTCGAGATATTTGCCAGAGACAAGCACGACGGCCGCGGCGCCGTCCGTGATCTGCGAGCAATCGGAAATGCGGAGCGGCGGCGCGACGGATGGATTCTTTTCGGAAACCTGTGAGGCGTCGTCGTAGGTGAGATTCGCATCGCGCATTTGCGCCATCGGATTCAGCCGGGCGTGCGCGTAGTTTTTGTAGGCGACGGCGGCGAGGTCGTCGGGCGAAGCGCCGTATTTGTCGATGTAAATCTGAGCGATGCGTCCGAAGAGTTTCGGAAACATAAAGTCGCCGTATTCCGGTCGCTCGATCTCGAAATCAGCCGCGGCGCCGAGGACGTCAGAGCCGTCTTTGGAAGACATGGTTTTCTGTTGCTCCGCGCCGACGACTAGGACGGCGTCGTGAAAACCGCCCATGATCCACTGCGCCCCGAGGAGGACAGAGAGCGCGCCGGAAGCGCAGGCTGCTTCGGTGTGCATCGTTGGGATGCCGTGGAGTTTTTCGTCGATCTCGGGGATGAAGGCACCGAGGTGGAGCTGCTTGGTATATCCCCCGGCGTTGAAGTTGCCGACGGTCGCCGCTTCGATTTCCGCGGGATCGATCTTTGCGTCGTCGAGTGCAGCGCGGCCGACTTCTTTGATCAAATCGCGGATGGTTTTGCCTTCCTTGCGGAGGTTGCGTTTAAAGTCAGTCCGGCCGCCGCCGAGGATGTAAACAGGTTCGTTCATAGCTTGCCGTGAACCTAAGCCAACGCCTCCCAACTGTCATCCTGAGCGAAGCCAAAGGCGAAGTCGAAGGACCTCACAAGCGTCCGCTCGACGTCGCTCTCTGCGATAAACGTCGCACAACGCTTGCGAGGTCCTTCGACTTCGCTGCGCTCCGCTCAGGATGACAGAGCTCAGCGCCGCAGCGTTCGGGACGCCTCGGGGATCGGTCGCGGTTCGAGTCCTCGACCCGAAAAATCACCCGATAAAATGCCTGGGAAAATGGTCGCCAAATAACCCTTCTGACAAGGCGAAACGGCAACGACTGCGAAAAGGGATAGCTGGACAAGGGGCTTGCTGCCTAGCTGCGCAGGCAATAAAGTCGTCACGAGTGACCCCAACGCAAAAACAATTCCCCGAAGCGCGCAGCGTCAAAAACAAATTCCTGTCAGTTGTCGTCGCCCTCGTGCATTCGCACTTCCTTACAATTGGAGGTCACCGCATGCATCGGCCCGCGGCGATAAGTCCTTTTTCATTACCCTGCTAGACGCAGGTGCGGCATGCCCAAGGAAAAACGCGATTCCGCTGCCATCGACCTGGCTGCTCGTACCGGGGATGTCATTACCGAGGGTCGACGACAAGAGGCCCTGCTGGCAGCGGGGGCGCTGCAAAACGCGATTTTCAACAGCGCCAACTTCTCGAGCATTGCCACGGACGCGAAGGGCGTCATTCAGATCTTCAATGTCGGCGCGGAGCGGATGCTCGGCTACGCGGCCGCCGAGGTGATGAATAAGATCACGCCGGCCGATATTTCCGATCCGCAAGAAGTCATCGCACGCGCCAAGTCACTGAGCGTTGAACTCGGAACCGCGATTACGCCAGGCTTTGAGGCATTGGTGTTCAAAGCCTCGCGCGGGATCGAAGACATCTACGAGTTGACCTACATCCGCAAGGACGGGAGCCGCTTCCCGGCGGTGGTGTCGGTCACGGCGCTGCGCGACGCGCAAGAGGCCATCATTGGCTATCTGTTGATCGGCACCGACAACACCGCGCGTAAGCAGGCGGAAGAGGCACTGCTCAAGGCGGGCGCCCTGCAGAGGGCGATTTTCAACAGCGCCAACTTCTCGAGCATCGCCACCGACGCCAAAGGCGTTATCCAGATTTTCAACGTCGGCGCCGAGCGCATGCTGGGTTACACGGCCGCCGAAGTGATGAATAAGATCACGCCGGCCGACATCTCCGATCCACAGGAAGTCATCGCGCGCGCCAAGGCGCTCAGTGTCGAACTCAGCACCCCGATCACGCCCGGCTTCGAGGCCCTCGTGTTCAAGGCCTCGCGTGGGATCGAGGACATTTATGAGCTGACCTACATCCGCAAGGACGGCAGCCGCTTCCCCGCCGTCGTCTCCGTCACGGCGCTGCGCGACGCGCGGGACGCCATTATAGGTTACCTGTTGATCGGCACCGACAACACCGCGCGCAAGCAGATCGAAGACGCACGGAAGGAACTCGACCAGCAACTGCGCGACCAGCAATTTTACACACGTTCGCTGATCGAATCGAACATCGACGCGCTGATGACGACCGATCCGTCCGGTATCATCACCGACGTGAACAAGCAGATGGAAGCACTCACCGGTTGCTCGCGCGAAGAGTTGATCGGCGCACCATTCAAAAACTACTTCACCGATCCCGCGCGCGCTGAAGCGGGCATCAAACGGGTGCTAAGTGAAAGCAAAGTCACCGACTATGAACTCACCGCGCGGGCCAAGGATGGCAAGGAAACCGTGGTGTCTTACAACGCGACCAATTTCTATGACCGCGATGGAATCCTCCAAGGCGTCTTCGCCGCAGCTCGCGACGTGACGGAACGCAAACGCTGGGATCGGCAACTGCGCGAGAACACCGTCGAACTCGAGAAGGCCAAAGCCGTGGCGGAAAAGGCAAACCTCGCGAAGTCGGATTTCCTTTCAGGCATGAGCCATGAGCTGCGTTCGCCGCTCAATGCGATTCTCGGTTTCGCCCAGGTCATGGAATCTGACTCCCCGCCGCCGACCGCCACCCAGAAGGCGAGCATCGAGCAGATCCTTCATGCCGGCTGGTATCTGCTGGAGTTGATCAACGACATCCTTGATCTTGCTGTGATCGAGTCAGGACGGCTGGCCCTCTCGCTGGAGGCCGTGTCGCTGCCCGATGTCATGCTCGAATGCCAGTCCATGATCGAGCCGCTGGCGCAGAAGCGGGCCATCACCATGAATTTCCCGCAGTTTAGAAATCCGTGTTTCGTCAAGGCCGACCGGACGCGACTCAAGCAAGTGCTCATCAACCTGCTGGCCAACGCAATCAAATATAACAAGACGGGCGGAACCGTCGTCGTGGACTGCAGCGCAGACACCAGCGGTCACATTCGCATCAGCGTCACTGACACCGGCGCGGGACTTTCTGCCGAAAAACTGTCGCAGTTATTCCAGTCGTTCAATCGTCTCGGCCAGGAAGCCAGTGGCGAGGAGGGCACCGGCATCGGCCTCGTCGTCAGCAAGAGACTGGTGAAGCTGATGCAGGGTTCGATCGACGTCGAGAGCACCGTCGGGACCGGCAGCGTTTTCTCGATCGAGTTGATCGCCGCCGGTGATCCCCATCTTGAATCAGGCAAAGCTGAATCCACGACGGCCGCCGAATCGCCGATCCTGGCAGGCCAACGGCCCCGCCTGCTGCTCTACATCGAGGACAACCCCGCGAACCTGAAGCTCGTCGAGAAACTCATCGCACGCCGCCCCGACCTGCGTCTGCTGACGGCGGCCAATGGCAAGGACGGCATCGGTCTCGCACAAGGCTATGTGCCGGATGTCATCTTGATGGATATTAATCTGCCCGGCATGAGCGGCATCGAGGCCATGAAAATCCTCCGCCTCGATCCGGTCACAGCCCACATCCCCATCGTCGCCCTCAGCGCCAATGCCATCCCGCGCGACATCGATCAAGGTCTCGCAGCCGGCTTCTTCCGGTATCTCACCAAGCCAATCAAGATTGTTGAGTTCATGGATACGTTGGACGTAGCACTGGAGAGTGCAGAAACGACGGTTCGTTACCGCAAATGAGTCAGGAGAAGATCCGATGAGGAATCCGCGTATCGAAAATTTATGAAAACCGTTCTCGTGGTTGATGATGATCCCGCGGTGCTGACCGTCGCCTCAAAACGCCTGCAAGCCGAGGGTGTGAGAACTTTGACCGCGGCCGACGGAGTAGATGGATTGCGGAAGGCCAAAGAACACCGCCCCGACGTGGTGGTGCTAGACCTGATGATGCCAGGGATGCACGGCTACACGCTTATTCAACAGATCCGTAACGACCCTGACCTGGGCCATGTCCGGATTTTGGTTACCTCGTCCAAAACCTATTCGTCGGATATTGAGAGGACCAAGCGACTGGGAGCAGATCGCTACTTGAGCAAACCCTACGACTTACAGGAGTTCTGGACAACCGTCGCGGAACTACTGGGAGACACACCGCCACCCTTTACCATTCGGTTCTGGGGTACGCGCGGTTCGATCGCGACGCCAGGAGAAGCGACCAATAAATATGGTGGAAACACCGCCTGTACTGAGGTGCGCTGCGGGGAACAGTTACTGATTCTGGACGCCGGCTCTGGGATTCGCGTGCTCGGCTTATCCCTGCTCCAAGAGTTCCAGCAAAAACCGATCAAAGGCCACATCTTCGTAGGACACACACATTGGGATCACATCCAGGGATTCCCATTCTTCGCCCCGGCTTTCAATCCCGCCAACGAGTTCACGATCTACAGCCTGCACGGGGCCGAAAAGCCGCTCGATAAGGTTTTTCGAGGACAAATGGATAGCGACTACTTTCCGGTCCTGTTAAGTGAGATGAAAGCAAGGTTAAACTTTTGCGAGTTGGAATCAGATGTCCACCTGGGAGAGATTAACGTGTCATTTACCTTCCTAAACCATCCGGGTCTGGCGGTAGGCTTCCGCATCTCCTTCGCGGGCCGCTCGTTGGTCTATCTGAGCGACCACGAAACGTTCGCACGTTTGACGCCTCAAGGTCCCAGTCCAAATCCTTCAGACGTGGAGATAGAGCGCTTTGCCGAGAATGCGGATTTGTTGATCTGCGAAGCGCAATATACCGAGGAGGAGTATGCGCAAAAGAGGGGATGGGGGCACAGCACGTTTCTGGATGCGCTGGAGCGAGCCGCGCGCGCGAAGGTAAAGCGTTTGGCTATCTTCCATCACGATCCCTCTCATGATGACGCGTTCCTGGATCGAATTCAGGAGTTCTGTGAGAAGACCATTGCGGATCGGAACTATGCATTCTCATGCTTCCTGGCCCAGGAAGGAACAACGATTGACCTCTGAAATTTCATCGTCAGTTCATTCGAGATTCTGAAACGGCAAGATCTTGTCGATCGCGCGCGCCTCGATCGTTTTTTCTTTCCAGCAGTTAGAACACCCTGTAGAACTCTTGCGGGAAGGGCGCGACACCAGAGCAGTGCTTCGCAAAAAACGTTGGGTGTCGGTTCATGAAAAAATCCGTTGCCGCGCTGCCCTTAGGACGTTTCCGGCAATCTTCAGAATACGCTGGCCGCGAACTTGCACCTGACGCACGATCGACCTTCGCCACAAAATGCTTTTGTAGGATGGGGATTCGGGCGTAGAAATGGGGAACTGATCGATTGATCATTAATTCATTAATGGAGCCCGAACAATGACACAGCCGCAACACCACGTCCCCACCGCACGCGAGCAGAAGTTTCTCGAGAGCGTCGAAGACACCCGCTATGAGCGGGAAATTATCAGTGGGCTCGCCCCCTTCTTCCACGAGAAGGCGCCGGCGGACATGCTCAACTTCTATTCCAAGGACGAGGTGACACGCCTGCAAGCGCTCAAGGGCACCGATCGTGACGTTGAAGCCCGGATGCCCGTGAAGATCACGCGCCATTACTACGAACTGGCCAGGACCAGCGCTGCGATTCAGCGCATCGTCAAGGCCGACCCCGCCGAGACGATGGATCTTGCGGGCTCGGAGGATCCCGGCCACCAGATGGACTACAGCCCCGTCGAGGGCCTGCTGCACAAGTACGAGATGGGACTTATGTATGTCATCGCGACTTGCTCGGCACATTGCCGTTTCTGCTATCGCG
>JBDTIQ010000200.1:0-3875 GCA_039936335.1 Chthoniobacterales bacterium | reverse complement strand
TAACGAGACGCCGGTCCACTCCGCGTTCCCAACCGCGCCGAGTTCCCATTGCGTGCCCTTCACTTTCGGGACGAGAAAAATGCGGCCGTTACCAGCGCATTCGAGGGTGGCCGGGACCGTTGTCATCGGCAGCCCGCGCAGGTCTTCGAGGCTCAGATCGAGCAGCGAATTGACCGCGCCTTCGATCTTCAGACGCCACTTCGTGAGATCGATCTCGGGAACCGGGAAGTGCGCGCGGATGTAAAATTGGTCGTTAGGCGTAGTCCAACCGTCGAGCTCGCCGAACGGCATCTCGAGGTTGGCGGGTTCTTTCTCTCGAATGATCATAAAGGATTGTTATCCCGAACCGCGGAGACGGCGAGGGATCTCGCAAGCGTTCGGCAGAGCCGCACTTGCCCATCGGAATCGAACAACGCTTGCGAGATCCCTCTCCGCGCTGCGCCGGTTCGGGATGACAGATGAAAGCGCGGCATCAGGCATTCGGCTTCTCGACGGGGAGACCCGCTTCTTTCCAGGCGTGCCAGCTACCGGGAACATTCATCACGTTTTCAAAACCGGCGCGGCGCAGCATGCTCGTCGCGATGCTCGCGCGATAACCGGACGCGCAATAGACCGCTGTTGGCTTCGACTTGTCGAGTTCACTCGCGCGCTTCTCCAGTTGCGGCACGACAATGTGCGTGGCGCCTGGCACGTGCCCGCCTATCCATTCGCGATCCGTCCGCACATCGAGCACCTGCATCGTGCCATTCGCAGCTTGTAATTGGTGCACCGAGATCTGCGGAATCCGCGCGAAGGGGTGCCCCGCCGCGCCCCACGCTTTGATCCCGCCGACGAGGTAACCGGAGAAGTTGGTGAAGCCCGTACGGAGAAAGAGCCTAACGACTTTCTCGAGGTCGTCGTCGTTTTCGAGCACGAGCAGGAGCGGCTTCTCCGGGTCGAGCATTGTGCCCGCCCAGATCGAGAGTGTGGGCGTTGCGCCGATGCTGATCGCGCCGGCGATGTGCGCGCCGCCGAAGGCGAACATCGAGCGCGTGTCGATGAGCAACCCCCGCTCCTCGTCGATCGCGGCTTTGAACTTCGCGACGGTGAGAGCCGGCACGCGCGGCAAACCTCCGAGTATTTCCGGCCCTTCCGCGTTCACCTTTTTCATCCGCGGATAGTATTTCGGAATCGGCGGCGCGGTCTTGATGCAGTGCTGCGTGAAAGCTTCGACGTCCTCAATTTGCAGGAACGGATTAAAAGCGCGCTCGAATCCAATCGTGCTCGTGAGGCGATCGCCGATCTCCGCGCCGCAGGGTGAGCCGCTCCCATGCGCCGGATAAACAATCACGCTGTCCGGCAGCTTGAGATAAAACTTGCGGAGCGTTTTGAACTGAAGCGCCGCCAGCTTCGCGGTTTCCCCTTCGCCTAACAAATCGGGTCGCCCGGCCGAGCCAACGAAGAGCGAGTCGCCGCTGAGCACGCCCCACGGCAATTCCGGATGATCGACCTCGGCGAGAAGATATGAAACGTGCTCCGGCGTGTGTCCCGGAGTGAAGCGCGCCGTGATCGTGAGATCGCCAAATTTGAAAGCGCTCCCGTCATTTACCGGCTCCGTCGGGAACCCATAAGTCGCGCCTCCCTCATGGCTCGCGTAAATCTTGGCCGTCCCAACCCGGTCACGCAGCTCGCGCGCGCCGCTCACCAGATCTGCGTGAATATGCGTTTCGAAAATGTGTGTGATCGCGACCCCTTTCGCACGGGCGAGCTCGGGGTAAATCTCGACGTCCGGTCGCGGATCGAAGACCGCCGCAGTTCCCGTTTCATCGTCGCCGATCAGATAGGAGATTTCGGCCAAGCCTTCAGTTGGGATTGTCTCGAAGATGAGTGACATGCCGATACTTTATCACGACCTTGCTTGCCCTAACAAGGTCGCCAAAAAACACTCGCCGACGCCGTGCGCACTGGCTGAAAGCCTCGCACATGAAATCATTTCGCTCGTTTCCACGGACTGCTCGGCGCCGCCCTTGCGGGCGCGGCCATTGCTCAGACGTCAGGCGATTTCGCGCTCATCAAGAAGATGAAGGATGCGACTAAGAACGCGCCGGCCTCGCGTCTCAATTCAACAATAACCGATCGCGATTCTGGCGCGGTCCTCGAGACGATGACGATGGAGCGCGTGGCGCCCGACGAAGTGCATGTCGTCACCACTCATCACGGACAACCCGCCTCGGAAATGATCTCCGACGGCAAACGCAATCTGCGCCGCCATAGCCCGAACGAACCTTGGAAACCGATCCCGGTAAAGATCGGCGCAATGTTTCAGGCGTCCTTAAATTACGGCGAGGACGGCGCGCGATACGTTAGGCGTGGCAGTTTTCTTCCACCCAGCGCAGATACTCAGGCGAGCCGGCCGCAACGCGCAGCGCGACGATTTCCGGAAGGTCGTAGGGATGCAGTTCGCGGAGCTTCTGCTCGAAGGCCTCGAAGCGCGCCGCGGTCGTCTTGAAGTAAACGAGCACCTCGTTCGCCGTCTCGACTTCGCCTTTCCACCAGTAGAACGAGTCGACGGCGGAAGCGACATTGGCGCAGGCGGCGTAGCGACCGACCACTAGCTCCTCGGCGATGCGCTGCGCTTTGGAGCGATCGGGAAAAGTGCTGAGAACGACGAGAATATCTTCGTTAGGCATCCGTTAGGCCAGAACGGCCGCGGTCTGCCGGCAAATCCAGCCGCCGCCTGCGACCACGTCGCCATCGTAGAGCACGGCGGCCTGGCCGGGAGTGACCGCCTTTTGCGGCTCGTGCAGTTGCACACGCGCGCGCTCCCCCGAGCGCGGTGTCACCGTGGCCAGCGTTCCCGGGTGTGCGTAGCGAATCTTGACCGTCACTTCGCTGGATTCGTCAGGCGACTGGTCGCCCGCCCAGTTCACGCGATCGATTTCAAATTCTTCCGTCACCAAATCCTCGACGCTGCCGACGATCACGCGATTCGTCGCCGGATCGATGTCGACGACGTAGCGCGGCTCCGGCGAGCCACCGGGCAGTCCTTTGCGCTGACCGATCGTGAACATTTCGATGCCTTCGTGAGGGGCGATGAAGTTGCCAACCAGATCGTAGATCCCACCGGGATGAAACTCGTCTTCGCCGAGGTGCGAGCGGAGGAAAGCTTTGTAATCATTTCTTGGGACGAAACAGATTTCCTGGCTGTCGACCTTGTCGGCGACCTTCAGGCCTAACGAACGCGCGATCTCGCGGATTTCCGGCTTGGACATCTTGCCTAACGGCGTCAAGGCGCGCCGCAGCTGCTCCTGGCGCAGGCTGAAGAGAAAATACGACTGGTCCTTACGCTGGTCGGCGCCTTTGCGCAGCACCGCGCGATCCGCGTGGTGCTCGATGATCGCGTAATGACCGGTTGCGATGAAATCGCAGCCGAGCGCTTCGGCTTTCTCCCAGAGCTTGCCGAACTTCAGCTTTTCGTTGCACATCACGCAGGGATTCGGTGTCCGGCCGGCGCGGTATTCGCTCGAGAAATAGTTGATCACGAGCTGCTCAAACTGATCCACTTCATCGACCACGTAATGCGGAATGCCTAACGCGTGCGCGACATTCCGCGCATCGGCCACGGCTTGCGGACCACAGCACTTATCTTCCGCCCGCGAGATGCAATCCTGCGGCCAGACTTTCATCGTCACCCCGACGACGTCGTAACCCTGCTCGCGCAGCAGGTAACCGGCGACGCTGGAATCGACGCCGCCGCTCATGCCGAGCAGGACGCGCTGTTTCGTTGCATTCATGGGACGCGCAAAATCGGCGCGATCGTCGGAATGGTCAATGCGCACGCATTATTTGCCATCGTGAGCGAGGCGCAGGGGAGTCGAAAGACCCCGCAAAGCCTT
>JBDTIQ010000199.1:0-14287 GCA_039936335.1 Chthoniobacterales bacterium | reverse complement strand
CGACGACGCGAATGGCGATCTCGCGATTGGCGAGCTGGAGAGCGCAGTCGAGAAATACCAACGCTGCGTCGAGCTTGATCCGGAGTTCTTCGACGGCTGGCATGCGCTTGGGATGGCGTTGATGAAGCTGGGACATTTCCCGGAAGCAATCGAAGCCGGGAAGAAAACGGTCGCGCTCAAGCCTAACGATCAGATCGGCTGGACGAGTTTATCGTTATTCTACAATCGCAAGGGCGACATCAAGGAAGCCGAAGCCGCCGGGACGAAAGCGAAGATTCTTTCCTGGGGTGGGAAGATCGCGCAGGAGTAACGCGCAGCATTGCGAGCCTCGCCATTCCAGGTGTGTCGCCAGCGCGCGCGCGGTTTGATTGTCGCAATTTCCAGCGCACTATCGAGCAAACGCGGCATTTGAACGGACGCCGCGCTCGCTGTTGTCATCATGAACCGGCGTAGCGCGGTGAAGGATCTCGCAAGCGTTTCTTGACACTGATTTGCCTAACGAGCGTCGAACGATGCTTGTGAGATCCCTCGCCGCGCTGCGCAGGCTCGGGATGACAACGCGTGGGAATGTCGACCGAACGCGAGCCAATTCTAACCGGCTAACAGGCCTATCGACCCGCCCAGCGGTAGAAGCTCTGGTAGTGGCCGATCCCGTTGCGGTAGTTCACGTAGGTCGCGAGCGCGAGGAGCGGAAAGTTCTGCCGATACATGTCGTACTTTAAGTAGAACACGCGCGGGAAACCCGTCCCGGTGATTTCCGGTTCATCCCAGGCGCCGTCGTCGCGCTGGGTGGAAAGCAGGTAACGCAAACCCCGTTGCACACTCGGCCGATCGAGATCGCCGCACGCGCAGATGCCCATCAACGCCCACGACGTTTGCGATGCGGTGCTCGCGCCTTTGCCTTTCAGATCCGGGTTCTCGTAGGAAGCGCAGGATTCGCCCCAGCCGCCATCGTCGTTCTGACAACTTTCCAGCCAGTCACGCCCACGCAGGATCCAATCGTCGGTCATGTCCTCGCCGATCGCGCAGACGCCGCGCAGCACCTGCCAGGTGCCGTAAATGTAGTTCACCCCCCAGCGTCCATACCACGAGCCATCGTCCTCCTGCGTCTCCTGCAGATAACGAATCGCCTTGCGCACGAGCGGCCGGCCCGGGTTGAAGCCGATGTAGCCTAACAACTCCAATGTCCGCGCCGTGAGATCACTGCAGGTCGGATCGAGGATCGCGTTGTGATCGGCAAACGGCATGTCCTCGAGCCAGTGGCGCGTGACATCCTTGTCGAAGGCCGCCCAGCCGCCGTCTTCGCATTGAAAACTAAGTTGCCAGTCGAGCGCGCGCCGGAAAACCGTAGCGAGTTCCGCCTGTTCGTTAGGCCGAACGAGCCGCAGTGCCATCAGGACCATCGCGGTATCGTCGGTGTCGGGATAGAAAATGTTGTTGTATTCGAAAGCCCATCCGCTCGCTTCCGTGTGCGAGTTGTTCGCCGTCCAGTCGCAGCGGACGCGCACTTCCTTGTCGATCAACCAGCGGGCTGCTTTCTGAAGCGCGGGATCTTGCGCGGGGAAACCGGACTCCGCGAGCGCGATGATGTTGATCGAAGTATCCCAGACGGGCGAAAGGCACGGCTGAATCCGGAAGTCATCCGGGTCATCGACGAAGAGCCCTTCGAAGTCTTTCAGCGCTTTCGTGTAAAGCGGATGATCTTTCGGGTAATCAAGCGCACGCAGTGCGATGATCGAATTCAGCATCGCCGGGAACACCGCGGCGAGCCCGTCGCTCCCCTCCCCGATCCGCTCGACCATCCAGCGTTCCGCTTCTTCGAGCGCGCGCTCCCGCAGAGCCCGGCTGTGCATCGGCTCGACCAATTTGAGCGCCCGATCGGCGCGCAGGAAAAAGTTCCGCCAAGTCAGCAGGCGCTGATCGCGCGGGAGGGTGAAATCGTTGTTCTCGGTCCCGAGCGGATAAAGCTCATGCAGGTGCCTATCGTTAGGCAATTCCCGCGTCGGCTTGTAGTGATTGATGATCGCGAGCGGGATGAGCATCGCGCGGCTCCACGACGACATCTTGTAGATGTTGAAGAAGCACCAGTTCGGGAGCAGCACCATCTCGGGCGGGATGACGGGCAAATATTTCCACGGAAATTGCCCTAACAATGCCAGGTAAAGCTTGCTGTAGGTATTCATCCGCGGGATGCCGCCGAGCCGCATGATGTTCGCGCGCGCTTCCTGCATGAACGGCACGTCGGCGCTGTGCCCGGCGAGTTTGAGCGCGAAGTAGGCTTTCACGCAGGCGTTGATCTCGCTCGGGCCGTCGTAGTAAATGTTCCAGCCGCCGTCGGGGAGCTGGCGTTTCAGGATGTGTTTTACGCAGCGGCGTTGCAGCGTTTCATCCACTTCGCCGAGCCAATGCATGAAGAGCACGTAGTCGGAGCAGAGCGTGCTATCGACCTTGAGCTCGCCGATCCAATGACCGTCCGGTTTCTGCTGGCGCAGGAGGTTGTCCTGCGCGAGCGAGATCGCTTCCGCCAGCTCTTCGTTCGTCGTGAGGCGCGCCGCGTCTTCTTTAGCGACGCGCGGCAGGGCGATGATGTTAGCGGAGGAAGGTGCCATGTCTCGCGCTCACGAAGCCTGCGCGGTCGGCTCTGCTTTCTTGCCCGTGAGATGACCGTTGCCAGAGGTCACGCCGTTGTAAACTGCGATTTCGTTGCCTTTGCCAGTCGGGGCCGGTCTGGCGCCGAAGTTGAATTTGATCGTCTTCCAGGTGTCGCCGGGCTTGGCGTTTATACCGAGGCTCGCAGTCGGCTCGTAGCCGCAATGCGTCATGCAATTCTCGCAGCGCGGATCCCGCGCGACGCCGTCGACGACGCCATATTTGTCCCAATCCACCTGTTCGAGCATCTCGGCGTAGGTGTCGTAGTGACCTTTCGAGCCGACGGTGTCGGTCATGAAATAGCAGGGTGCTTTCCAACCGCTGATGTTGCGCGTCGGGATTGCCCAAGCCGAGCAGGTCAGATCGCGATGGCCCGTGAGGAATTCGAAATAAATCGGAGTGCCGAAGAAGGTGTATTTATTCATCCACTCCTCCATGCGACTGAATTTCTTCACCGTCAGCTCGCGAGTGAGGAAGAAGTTTTCCGGCTGCAGATTCAGCCGGGTGACCATGTCCTTCTTCGCCGCGTCGTATTCGTAGCCGGGCGTGATGGTGTGGCCGTCAACGCCGAGATCGCTCAGGAAATCGAACATCTGCTCGACTTCGTCCATGTCGGTTTCCTTGTAGATCGTCGTGTTCGTCGCGACCTGGTAGCCGAGCAACTTCGCCATCCGAATCGCGAGGATGCACTCTTTAAAAACCCCTTCGCGCTCGACGATGAGGTCGTGCGTCCGCTCGAGGCCGTCGAGATGGACGTTCCAATACATCCAACTGCTCGGCGCAATCGTGGGCTTCGCCGGATCCTTCGGCTCAAGACGAATCGCGGCCGCGTCTTTCTCGGTGATCAGGTTACCCGAGAGCAACGCGGTGATTTTCTCTTCTACGAATGAAGCGCGCTTCAGAAATTCGGCCGTCAGCCATTCGCGCATTTTCTTGCGCATGAACATCGCGTTTGTGCAGACGTAAACGATCCGGCCTTGGTCGAGCACTCCACCGATCAGCTCTTCGATTCTCGGGTAAATAAGTGGCTCACCCCCACAGATCGAGACCATGGGCGCATTGCATTCCTGCGCCGCCGAGAGGCAATCTTCCAACGGCAGGATGTCCTTCAGCGACGTCGAGTATTCGCGAATCCGACCGCAACCGGTGCACGTAAGATTACAGGTGTGCAGAGGCTCGAGCTGCAACACCGTGGCGAATTTCTTCGTGCCGCGCAGTTTATTTCCGATGATGTAAGAGGCGATCTTCGTCGTGAGCGCCAGTGGGAATCTCATAAGTGCGGCATACTAACGATCATGCTGTGACTGTCAATGAAGGCACCCGGAGGTGGAGCGTCCATTTACAACGTGATCGCACCCGCTTCTATTCTCGGATGGAATCAATTTCCGCAGAGAAACGCAACGTGGCCGTGCTCGGCGCGTCGCCCAAGCCCGAGCGGTATTCGAACCAGGCCGTGCGGCTCCTTGCCCGCAGCGGGTACCGACCGATCCCGGTGAATCCGGCATTTCAGGAAATCGAAGGCTTCGATTGCGTCCCGCGGCTGGGAGAAATCGACGAGCCGATCCACACCGTCACGCTGTATCTCGGCGCGCCGCGTTCCACGCCGTTGATCGACGAGATCGTCGCGGCGCAACCCGAGCGGATCATCATGAATCCGGGCGCCGAAAACGAGGCGCTCTCGGAAGCCGCGAGCAGCGCGGGGATCGAAGTCGTGGAAGGCTGCACGCTGGTGATGCTGCGGACCGGGCTTTTCTGAGCGTTTATTGAGGCCGGTTGCGGCGCTGGCTCCTGCTCTTCTGATGTTCCGCCGCCGGCGACGGATCTTGACGTCCTCGATTTGATCACTGCGGCGGCGCGTCGCCCCGCTGGAGCCGGTCGAGTTTCTCCTCTGCACGAGCCACGTCGGACCTGTGCCCGCTTCCCAGCGCGAGCAGTTGCCGTTGCCGGCGAAGATTAAGCGCCGCCGCATCGAGTTGCGCCTTGTGATAGTTCTCCCCCGCCGTCTGCGCGGCCGCGCTGGCCCGGGCCAACGCCTCCAGCGCTGCGTCCAGATCTGACTGACTGGCTTGGTGGGCTGCGCTGCGCGTTTCCTGCAGTGCGACCTGCGCTTGCGCGGCGAGCACCTGTGCATTCGCCAGTTCCGACTCCAGACGGATTGCGCGTAGCGCGCGCTGCTCCGCCTCCGTTTTGGCGAGCACGCCGCTCTTGACCAGTCGTTCACCCGAAGCGGCGCTTTTCTTCGCTCGCGCCAGTCGTTGCACGAGCGTAGCTACATCGGGCGGCGCATTAGCTTCTCTTCCCACCTCGCTCGGAAGGATAAGCAGCGGCGGCTCAACTTCGAAAGAGTCGTCAGCCGGCTGCGGCAGATCTTGAGCCAGCAACGAACTCAACAACAGGGTAACGACAGCAGCAAATGCCAGGAGCGATTTCGTTAGGATACGATTGCACATTTTCCCGCCTCACGAACTGCTGGCTTATCTTATCTCCTGATCCCGTTCCGGTCACGCGTAAGGACACAGGAGCAGCACTAGCGAGGCAGACGGAGCGCCCCCTATGATCTTACACTGCCATGGAGGTCAGAGCAGGGCGGCGCACCCACGGACGACGCGGCGGTCGTCCCTCCAGCGGCCTGCACGCGGATCGCCTGGAAGACCGGCAAAAGTGGAGCGCGGAGCTCCTGCTACTCCGGGGAGCGCTCTTGCTCGCATGGCGCGCTGGAGCGACGGCTTGGATTCGCGGAGCTCACCCCCGAAGTGAAGGGGCGCGATTTATTAGACGACCCTCTAAGTCTCCACCTCCCGCAAACCAGACAACTTTAGCTCCAGGAGCGAGGTTCAAGCTCCTGCAGCCGACCCCGGCGCGGAAGCAGCTGATTAGTCCGATCGGATCAATCAGCGCTTCCGCTAACCGGCTGCGTGCCGTCTTAGTAACCCGGGGGAACGAGAAAGACGTTATTTTGCAGCTCTCTTCCGACGTTCGTGTTGCGACGAATGATGGCGCTGAGCGGCTGATTCTCCAGTCGACGCACGAGGTTCGGCGGCAAATAGGACTGGTACCAGAAGCGATCGCCGTCACGCGTCCGGGTGAACTGATCCTTTAAGATGGTAGAGATGAGTTCACCGACGAGGCCGCCATTCACGTGGTCTTCGGCCAGTGCGCCAATCCAGACATCGATATCGTTCGGAGTCGCATAGATCGCGGCGAGCTTCGCCTGCGCCACCGGGTCGGAGGTGATTTGCGCGAAGGAAGTCTTCGGTGCCAAGCCGTAGTTCTCACGCACGACATTGTAGCGAGGTAGCCCGTGATCGCGGCCACGTTGGATATTCAACGAAGCCAGATCGAACCCGCCCGCGCCCGGAGGGCCGAAGAGGAAGTTCCGCACTCCGTCGACCAAGTAGCAATCGATTTCCTGGTGGGTCTGCTTGGCGAGACCGCGCATATAGACGTCGATGCCGAAGCCGCTGATCTGAGTCGGATCGAAGAAGGCATCGGCCAATGGCAGATCGCCGATGGATTGATTATTGGCGTCGAGCCGACGTATTTGCGGCGAGAGCATGGTGTGGCCAACGCGGAAGGCCGCGGTCGAGAAGGTGGTCCCGACGCGGGGGTCGACGTTGGGCTGATATCCCCGGTAGGGCGGCAAGGCGTTTGGACCGAGCAACGCCGGCAGGAAATCGCGATAGGTAATTACCTGGATTTCCGCCCCGACGATGGCGCGTGCGCGGTAGTAGATGCCATCATCATCGAGCTTCGGATGGTGGCTTTTGATGTAGCCAGCCCAATAGTTATGCTCGCGCATGAAGAGGGTCTGCATAGACGTCAGGGCCGTCTCTTCATTGGCCCGAACATCGCCCGCCAAGAAGTAGCCGGGGCTGTTGTCGGGGGCATTGGGAAAGCCGTCCACGTTGTAGGGCAGCAAATCACCTGGACTCGATTTCAGCCGGCCCGTGCCATCGAGAGTGCGGAGCTCCATCGCCCGCGCTGTGTCCGATGCATACACCTGTGAGCCATCAAGGAAAGAGGTGATGGCGTTGATCTGTTGTCGCACGCCGTCCACCACATCGTAGATCGATCGGTCGCATTCCATGATCTGCGTCCCAGTGTCGTCCGGATCGAACCAGGGATCGCCTGCCGGGATCAGAATGTCGAACCGCTCCGCCGGAGAGGAAGTGGGCGTGAGATCGATGTCGTGATCAACGAACTGGCCCCAGGCCCAGAGGAAGTCGGAAGCGCGATGGGTATTGAGGAGGGACCCGTCCTGAGCGCACATATCATTGCTGATAGCGCGCGCGTCCGGCTCGCCCGCGCCGGCCGGTGTTCCCATACCGTCTCCGTAAGCGACCGTGGTTTTTCGCAGGAGCGGCGTGTTGGCCGCACCGAGGGTTGGGTCGATCAGGTTGTTACCCGTTCCGTCGATCGCGCGAAATTCATGCGGAAAAGTCGCGGGACCATTCGTGAGCGCAGTGGTTGTCGTCTCATGTGTGAGGGATGACAGGCGAACCGCCGGAAAATCCGGTTGGCTCGCGCCCTGGGTCGCGGAAACCGCGGAGCCGCAGAGAATTGCGAAGATAATAGATACTTTCAATATTTGGTCTTGGTTATGGTTGTTGTGATTTTTACTCCCAAACGGGGATTTGAGGATTCGATCAAACCGAAACAATTCCTCGCACGCAAGAATAATTTTTCTAATCTCGCGTCTCTGACGACCTCAGTCCGCGTTTCGTCCAATCGTTCACGTTCCGCCCTAACGATCAGGGGCTGAGCGCCTAACGACCCGCCCTAGCGGCCGAGCCAGCCGCGCCGGATCAGGTTCACGGCAATCGCGGCGAGGAGCAGGGAGACGAGCTTCGAGATGCCATTGATGCCCTGACGGCCCATCCATTTGGTGAGCAAATCCGCGTAGCGAAAAACGATCGCGACGATCAGTAGGTTGACCAGAAGCGAGAGCACCGTGAACACCGCGCCGACCCGATCGATCAGGACGAGAAGCGCGGTGAGCAACGCCGGCCCCGCGATCAACGGCATCCCGAGCGGCACGATGCCGAAAGCTTCGGTCACGACGCGTTTCTCGCCGCCGACATCGAGAAGATCGCGCACCGCAAAAACGAGCAGGATCAGCCCACCCGCCACCTGAAAATCCGCGACGGTGATCCCGAGCGCCTCAAAGACCAGCTTCCCGAGAAACATAAAACCGACAGAAATCCCGAGCGCCGTGAGGACGCCGAGGATCGCTTCCTGCTGGCGGCGCTTCGGATCGACATTCGCTCCGAGCCCGATGAAGATCGCGACCATCCCGACCGCGTCGATCGCAACGAAGATTGGGATGAAAGCGACGAGAAAGCTGGTGGCAAAGCCGCGCACGTCGCAACTCTTCCTCGCGGAACGCAGATTGCAAAAGTTCCGTTAGGGCGGAATCTCCAACCTGCCTATGAAATGTCATCTTTGCCTCACTCTCCTCGCCACCAGCGCGATGTTGCTCCCGCTCCGCGCCGCCGACCTCAAAACGCTCGCCGATTTCCAGCCTGCCGCCGAGAAGGCAAACGAGATCCTAACGATCCCGGATTGGCCGCAGACGCCGATCGCGGTCCAGGGGATGATCGACAAAGCGATCGCGAAAGCGAACGCCGCGCTCGACGAAATCGGGACGCAGGACCTGAGCAAAGTGACCTTCGAGAGCACGCTCGACGCGATCGATAACATCCAGAACGAAGCGGCCATCGCCGTCAGCAAAGCGACCATCATCCAGCAGACGAACAAGGAGGCGGCGATGCGCAACGCAGCCGAGAAAGCGATCAAGATTTTCCAGGATTGGGCGGTCGGCGTCGATTATCGCGAGGACGTTTACAAGGCGGTGAAAGCCTACGCCGACACGAAGCCGGAGCTCACGGGCGAGAAGAAGTTGTTGCTCGAATATACGTTGCGCGATTACCGCCGCGCCGGTCTCGCGCTTCCGCCTGACGAGCGCTCGGAAGTCGAGAAATTGCGCAAGGAACTCGGCCAGCTCGAGACCGATTTCGAGTCAAACATCGTCGCGGTGAAATCGCCTGTGACCTTTACCAAAGATGAGCTCGCCGGTGTGCCGGACAGCTTGCTCGGGTTACCCGGCATCAAGACCGGCGACAACTCCTACACGCTCCTCGCGAACGTGACCTTCCACTACAACACGCTCGAGGAAACCGCGTCGAAAGAGGAAACGCGGAAACGTTTCTACGAGGTCCGTTTCAACCTCGCGCGCGACAAGAACGTGCCGCTCCTCAACAACATCCTCACGCATCGCAACGAGATCGCGCTCAAGCTCGGCTACAAGTCCTGGGATGATTTCCAGACCGAAATCAAGATGGCGAAAACCGGCGCCGCGGCCAAGACCTTCATCAACGATCTGATCGCGGGGATTCAGCCGAAATTCGACTCCGAGGTTGCGGAGCTGCGGAAACTAAAAATCGCGCAAACCAAAGACCAGAACGCGCAGATCAACATCTGGGATTGGCGCTATTTCGCGAACCAGTTGATGAAGCAGAAATACACGGTCGATACAGAAGCGCTCCGCGTTTACTTCCCCTTCCAGCAGTCGCTCGATGGGATGTTCAGGATCTACCAAAACATCTTCGGGCTGAAGTTTACCCGCATCGAAGCGCCGCAGAAATGGGTCGACGATCTCCAACTCTATGTCGTCGCCGATGCGAAAAGTGGCCAGCCGTTAGGCCTCTTTTACCTCGATATGTTTCCGCGCGACGGAAAATTCAATCACTTCGCGGAGTTCGGGATTATCCCTGGCAAAGTGTTGCCTAACGGAAAGGACGAGCGCCCGACCGTCGCGTTGCTTTGCAACTTCCCGCCGCCGAGCCCGGGCAAGCCGTCGCTCCTCAGCCATGCGGATGTTGAGACGCTCTTTCACGAGTTCGGCCACGCGCTCCACGCGATCGTAACGACCGCGAAGTTCGAACGTTTCTCGGGCACGAATGTGCCGGCGGATTTCGTCGAGGCGCCGTCGCAGATGTTGCAGAACTGGGTTTGGAACAAACAAGTCCTTGACACTTTCGCGGCCGATTATCGCGATCCGTCGAAGAAGATTCCGGCCGAGACGATCGCGAAAATGAAGGAAGCCAAGCTCGCGCTGGTCGCGGTCAATTACCGGCGGCAGTTCGCGTTTGCCGACATTGATCTCGCGCTCCACGACGTGCATCCGGAAGGTCAGCCTTACGATTGCGTTGCGATCTCGAACCCGATCCTGCAGAAGGTTTTTCTGCCGATCGATCCGAACACGGCGTTCGTCGCTTACTTTGGACATCTCGTCGGCTACGACGGCGGCTATTACGGCTACGCCTGGGCCGACGCGATCGCCGCCGACATGGCGACCGTCTTCGAAAAAGCGCCTAACGGATTCCTCGACAAGACCGCGGGGATGAAGTTGCGCAACGAAATCTATGCCCCGGGCGGTTCGCGCGATATCGACATCTCGATCCACAATTTCCTCGGGCGCGACCGGTCGATTCAACCGTTCTTGAAGTCGTTAGGCATCAAGAGCGACGGGAAGGCGAAGAGCGGCCCATCGGAAGAAGGCGGCACCGGCGCGGCGAACCCGCACAAGCCTTAAGCCGTCATCAAAAAGGGACGCGCGCGCGCTTTGCGCCCTGAGCGTGGTGAGCGCGCCGCCTCTCTCTTGTCATCCTGAGCGGAGCGCAGCGGGGTCGAAGGACCTCCCAAGCGTTGCGCGACGTCGTTAGGCGAGATGACATCGAGAGACGCTTGCGAGGTCCTTCGCTTCGCTCCGGATGACAGGCGGATTTGAGCGCCAAGTGAAATCATACTTCATCTATGATGACCAATCGCAGCCGGGTGGTCCTCTACACTGGTGTCACAAACGATCTGGCGCGACGCGTCTGGGAGCATCAACACGGCGAGATCGAAGGCTTTACTACCGACTACAAGCTTCACGTGTTGATTTATCATGAAACCTTCAGCGACATCCGCGACGCGCTGGCTCGGGAGAAGCAGATCAAAGGCTGGGTGCGCCAGAAGAAGAACGCGCTCATCGAAACGCTGAACCCGCGATGGAATGATCTGTCACCCGCGTTCTTCAAGCAGTGAGTGTTCCCTCGCTCCCGTTTTGTCATCCTGAGCGCAGCGAAGGACCTCACAAGCTACCTCGAGGTCTGATCTGCCTAACGACGCCGGGAAACGCTTGTGAGGTCCTTCGACTCCGCTGCGCTTCGCTCAGGATGACAAAATGTGCGGGCCGCACCGTCGATATGGAAGACCGCCGCGCTTGCGCTAAGTTGCCGGGCGCAATGAAACCGCTTTTTCCTCTCTCGTTAGTCTTCCTCGCCGGATCTCTCGTCGCCTTCCAATCGCCGATCGAACCCCCAACAGAGGCGGTCAACGCGATCGACAAGGAGGGTTTGCTCGAGCACATCAAGGTCCTGAGCTCGGACAAATTCGAAGGCCGCGCGCCTGGTTCGAAAGGCGAGACGGAATCCGTCAACTACATCACCGCGCAATTTAAAAAGCTCGGTCTGAAGCCGGGAAATCCAAACGGCACCTACACGCAGGAAGTTCCCCTCGCCGGCATCCTCGGCACGCCGACCGGATCGTTCAACGTCGACGGCAAGAAGATCGAGCTGCAATCGCCTAACGACTTCGTCGCTTTTACCGATCGGATCACCCCGGAAGTGAACGTGAAGGCCTCCGATCTCGTCTTCGTCGGCTACGGCGTGGTCGCGCCGGAATATGGCTGGGACGATTACAAAGGCGTCGACGTGAAAGGCAAAACGCTCGTCTTCCTAATCAACGATCCTCCCCTGCCCGACCCGAAAGATCCGTCGAAGCTCGACCCGAAGATGTTCAAAGGGAAGGCCATGACCTACTACGGTCGCTGGAGTTACAAATACGAAATTGCCGCCCAGAAAGGCGCCGCCGCGGCGGTCATCGTGCACGAGACGATTCCGGCCGCCTACCCGTGGAGCGTGGTCGAGAACGGTAACTCGAAGGAGAATTTCGTGACCGACGCGCCGGATAAAAACATGGACACCGTCGCGGTCCGCTCCTGGATCACGCTCGACACTGCGAAGAAGTTGTTTGCGGCCGCTGGGAAGAACTTCGACGACCTGAAAAAGGCGGCGCTGAGCAAGGACTTCAAGCCCGTCTCGTTAGGCGGGACCGCCGACTTCACGATCCAAAACAAGATTCGCGAGTTCAAATCCCACAACGTGATCGCGAAGCTGGAAGGGAGCGATCCGACGAAGAAGGACGAGTATGTAATCTACAGCGCGCACTGGGATCATCTCGGCCGCGACCGGAAATTAAAAGGCGATCAGATTTATAACGGCGCGCTCGATAATGCCTCCGGCGTCGCCTCGGTCCTCGAGATCGCGCAGGCCTTTACCAAGCTCCCGCAACCGCCGCCGCGGAGCATCCTTTTCCTGGCCACCACCGCGGAGGAAGCCGGATTGTTAGGCGCGAAATACTACGCCGAGCACCCTCTTTATCCGCTCGATCACACGCTGGCCGACATCAACATCGACATCGTGAACGCTTGGGGAAAATCACGCGACGTCGAAGATATCAGCTCCGGGAATTCGACGCTTGACGAGATGTTCGCGCAGGCCGCGCAGCGGCAGGGACGCGTGGCCAAGCCGGATAGCGAGCCCGAAAAAGGGAGCTTCTACCGCGCGGATCACTTCGAGCTTTCCAAGCTCGGCGTGCCGGCGCTCTACACGGGCTACAAGCCGAAGGATTTCATCGGCAAACCAGCCGGCTACGGGCAGGAGAAAGCCGACGACTACACGCAGCATCATTATCACCAGGTGTCCGACGAAGTGAATCCGAAGTGGGATTTATCGGGGGCAGTGCAGGACGATCAGCTGCTCTTCGAAGTCGGCTACCAAGTCGCAAACGGCGATCAATACCCAACCTGGCTCCCGGGGTCCGAGTTCAAAGCGAAACGCGATCAGATGATGTCGCAGGAGAAATAAGCGTTCGTTAGGCATGCACCTTCATCCAGAGACCGTCCCCGTCGTCAGCATCCTGATTGGTGCGCTTGTGCTGCTTTTTGGACGGCGGCTTTTCTGGCTTTTTGTCGCTGCGATCGGCTTTTGGATTGGCTTCGAAATCACGCCGAGCCTGATGCAGCATCCGCCCGAGTGGCTCACGCTCGTCGTCGCGCTCGTGCTTGGAATCATCGGAGCGGTCCTCGCTTTGGTGCTCCAGAAAATCGCGATCGCCGTCGCGGGATTTCTGGTCGGCGGAAAGATCGCGACTGCGATCATGGCCGCGTTTGTGACAACGCACGCGCATTACTCCGGGGTCGTTTTCATCATTGGTGGAATCATCGGCGCGATCCTTTTGCTCGTGCTTTTCGATTGGGCGTTGATCGTTTTCTCCTCCGTGGCCGGGGCCGACCTGATTACGAGTCATCTCCATGTGCCGGCGAAAGGCGCCGCCATTATTTTCATCGCGCTCGCGATCTTCGGGATCGTCGTGCAGGCCGCGATGTTTTCGCGCCGTGGCCGCCGTTCCACGGCTTAGTATTTGTCATCCTGATCCGGCGGCTACCGGAGAACGACCTCGCAAGCCTTAGGCGGGTTGATTCTGGCCTAGCGACGTCGAAGAAAGCTTGCGAGGTCCTTCGACTTCGCTGCGCTCCGCTCAGGATGACAGTTCAGGAGGCGCTGCGCTGCTCCGGGAGTGCCGGAAAGCTTTCAGCGACGCCGCGATCGGGCTTGATCGCACGCGGCGGTGCCCTGGTCGCCCGAGGCTACTTGTGCCTGACGTAGCCCCTCGTTAGGCGGACGATGAAAAGCGGAGGTGCAGAGTTCGCAGAGAAAAGAAAGGCTGTTACTCCCCTCTCTGCGGTTAAATCCTGTCAGTGCCGAAAATGCCGGACACCGGTGAAGACCATCGCGACATCGTGCTCGTCGGCGGCGGCGATGACTTCGTTATCCCGCACGGATCCGCCCGGTTGAATCGCCGCCGTCGCACCCGCTTCCGCCGCGGCGGTGAGACCGTCGGGAAACGGGAAGAACGCATCGCTCGCCACCGCGCTACCCTGCAAGGAAAGCCCCGCTTCCTGCGCTTTCCAGATGGCGATCCGTGATGCATCGATGCGCGACATTTGCCCGGCGCCAATGCCTAACGTTCGATCCGCGCCGGCGTAAACGATTGCGTTCGACTTTACGTGTTTCACCACCCGCCAGCCGAAAAGCATCGCCGCAGTTTCCTTCTTGGTGGGCGGACGTTTCGTCACGACTTTGGTTTCGATATCGCCGATTTCGGCCGCGTCTTTTTGCTGCACGAGCATCCCGCCGCGGACGGAGCGAATGTCCATCTGCGGCTTCTCGTTAGGCTCCGCCAGTTGCAGTGCACGCATCAGGCGCAGGTTCTTTTTCTTCTGGAGCAACGCGCGCGCATCGCTCGCAAACTCCGGCGCGATGATCACTTCGCTGAAGATTTCGCTGATCGCTTTCGCGAGCGGCAGATCGAGCGGACGATTGCAAATGATGATGCCGCCAAAGGGCGCCTGCTTATCGGTCGCGAACGCTTTCATCCAGGCCTCGCGCAGGTCGGGATCACTCGCGACTCCGCATGGATTCGTATGCTTAAGAATCGCGACCGTCGGCTCGGAGAATTCCTCGATCAGGTC
>JBDTIQ010000198.1:0-25473 GCA_039936335.1 Chthoniobacterales bacterium | reverse complement strand
ATTCTGAAAGAGTTCACCGGCATCAGCGACCCGTATGAAGAGCCGACTGACGCCGAGTTGCACATCAACACCGCCGAGATGAGCGCCGAGGAAGCGGCGCAAACCATCATCCTGCACATGGAGCGCGATGGCTTCATCGGCATGAACCGCACTGTCTAACCGGATCCCCTTCACCAGCAAACGCCGCTGTCGAGCTCGTCTCGTCAGCGGCGTTTTTGCCTTGGGGAGGCTCCACTGGTCAGGGAGCGAGCTGGACCCGCCGCAGGAGCTGGGCACAGCGCGAATCGGAGCGAATGCTGTCGTAGGCGGGGTTCACTTTGAGTGAGGTCATGGCCACCGAATGCGTTTCGCAAGCCTGCTCCAAAGCCGCGAACGCTTTGTCTTTTTCTCCCAGACCGAGGTAAACGCAGAGGGCACTCAGCGGTCCGCTCGCCTTCATCTGCTCGAGTTCGAGAAGGACTTGCCCCGCCGCCGCTCGCCGGCCAGCCTTTGCATAAACATAACCCGTCCAGGCAAGCGACATGTTCTTATCCCGGACTGTGGCCAGGCTCGCGAGGGCGTCGTCATAGCGGCCAGTTTCCGCATAGGCCACGCCCAGCCAAATCTTCGCCTCGGAAAAATCAGGGTCGAGCTTGAGCGTGTCCTGCAGTTGCGCGATGGCTCCTTCGGAGCGCCGGGCGAAGAGAAGAACCTTGCCCGTGTTTGGTATTGATAATGAGTGACAGCGGATCAAGTGCGCGGGCTCGCTCTATCTCCGCGAGTGCTTCCTTGGCCGACCGACCGCGATGAGATATTCCGCAGACCAATGATGCGCGGTGGCGTAGTTTGGGTTTAACGTGATCGCCCGCCGGAATTCCGACTCGGCTTTCGGCCAATCCCAGTCGCGATTCATGGCCAGGAGACCGAGCGAGGCGTGAGGCTCCGCGAGGGTTGGATCCAAGGCGATGGCCTTCTGCGCCGCCGCCTCCGCGGCGTGGAAAAAATCCACTCGGAATTGCTGTTCGCGATGAACTGACAGGCATCGCTCAACCCCGCATAGGCGGCCGCGTAGTTCGGATCGAGCGCCAGAGCCCGGCAGAGATACTCTGCCGCCTCCGGGTAGGCAGTGGCGGAGCGCTTGTTCCAGAGATAGCGACCTCTCAAGTAGGCCTCGTGCGCAGCCAGGTTGGTCGTCGGCTTGGCCGTGAGCGCCTTTTGTTCCGGCCGGGTGAGCCGGGCGGCGAGGGCGGTCGCGATCCGTTGGGCCACTTCGCTCTCCACTTGAATATGTCGCTCAATTTGCGGTCGTAGATCTCCGCCCAGAGATGAGTGTCGGTTTCGGTGTTGATCAATTGCACGCTCACTCGAACTGTTTCGCCCGACTTCTGCACGCTGCGTTCGAGGATGTTTGCCACCCCAAGTGCCGGGCGATTTCGCGCACGTTCTCGGGAGTATTCCGGAATTTCTGCGTCGAAGTGCGCGAGATGACCTTGAGCGAGGAAATCTTGGCGAGCCGAGTCAGAATCTCGTCTTTGATCCCGTCGGCGAAATAAGCGTTCTCGGGATTGTTGCTCAGGTTCTCGAACGGCAGAACCGCGATGCTTTTCTCCAGCATCGGCAAAGCTGATTCCTTCGGCGCGACGGTCGGTTCCCGCGTCCGCCAGGCGAGCAGCGCGATCGCTCCCACTACCAACAGGGCGGTCGCCCCAAAAGAAGAGGACGAAAGTTTTGGCGCGGCGTGACGGGAGAGGCGGCGCCGGGTTCACAGCGAACGCGGGAACTTCGCTCTCAATCGCCAAACTCTCGGGCTGGTCATCCTCAATGACCGCGCGCACCTCCGAGACAAAACGATAACCTCGCCCCGGGACCGTCACGATGAAGCGATGGGAACCCGGTTTTTCGCCCAGCGCGCGGCGCAGGAAGGAGATGTTTTGGCTGAGGTTGTTCTCTTCGACGATGGAATCAGGCCAGACCGATTCCGTGACTCGTTCCTTGTCCAGCACGACCCCGCTGTTCTCAACGAGGTAGAGGAGCGTGTCGAAAACCCTCGGGGTTAGCGGGACGACTTCGCCTGTCTGGCGCCGGAGGAGGCGTTTGATCGCGTCCAGCCGGAAATCGCCGAACTCGTAGATTTGGGACTGGCTGCTCATGCCGCGGTTTCAGGAGAATTCACGAATATTCAGCGGCGTCCTAAAGACTTTCAGCGGGTTGAAGCGGAAACCTGGGCTGCGGGAAACGCGATTTAGCGCATCCCGAGAACTAACACCAAGAACAAGAAAATCGCGCTTCGAAACTACCATGAAATCATATTCTCTTATCATCCTTCTCATCATCAGCTTGCTCTTGGGCGCACGCGCCGACATCTTCACGGTCACTAACACCAACGCGACTGGCGCAGGCTCCTTTAACCAGGGGATCGCGGGCGTCAACGGGCACCCCAATCCTATCGGAGTGCCAGACAGGATCGAGTTCAACATCCCGAACTCCGACCCCAATCGTAATCCAGCCACGGGCGTCTTCACCATCGTTCCGCTCATCTTTGCGCTCCGGTGGTCGCGGATGCGGTCGTGATCGATGGCTACACCCAGGGAACCGGCACGGTCACGACGAGCGACGACGCCAGCGTCAATACCCTTGCCGCCGGTGACGACGCCGTCCTCCTAATTGAGCTCAACGGAGTCGGCGCGAGCGGTGGGAACGGAATGCAATTTTCTGCGGGGACCGACGACTCGATCGTGCGCGGGTTGATCATCAACGGCTTCGCGACCGGAATCCGTCGCGACGGCAGCAATGCCCGGGTGCTCGGTAATTTCATCGGATCCGACTCCACCGGGCAGGTCGCGATCCCGAACGGGGCTGGAATCAGCTCTTCCGGCAATGGCGGTCATCAAATCGGCACTGCGGCCGACGCTGATCGCAACATTATCTCGGGCAACGGCAATGGAGTCATCCCGATCAACCGCGGCCTCGATCCGATCCTCGTGCAAAACAATTACATCGGCCTGAACCGGAGCGGCACCTCCGCCCTGCCGAATTCCGGCAGCGGCATCTTCCTGACCGGCGTCTTCGCCGGAGCCTCCGGGAACATCGTCATCGGCGCGACCAGCACGGTGAACGGGAAAGGGACTGTCATCTCCGGCAACACCGGGAACGGCATCACCTTCAACGTTGGCAGCGGCTCGTTCATGGGCAACGTCAACATCCAGGCCAACCTCATCGGCATGGCGGCGGACGGTGTCGCCGCACTCGGCAACGGCGGGGGCGGCATCGAGGACATCACCGATCCCGCGTCCACCAACAGCGGTGTCATCATCCTCCACAACCTGATCTCCGCCAACGGCCTCGACGGCATCACCTACGCCAGTGACTCGGCCTTCGTTCTGGGCAACCAGATCGGCTCCGATATCACAGGCCAACTCGATCGCGGGAATGCCGCCGTCGGCATCCAAATCCCGGGCGATCGGCGCGACCCTACCGATCTGACCAAGACCCAGATCACGATCGGCTCCTCCTCGTCCACAGCGATGAACCAAATCTCCGCCAACAAGCTGGGCGGGATCGTGTTGCGCAATGCCAACGCCGTCATCGAGGGCAACTTGAATCGGCACCCAAATCGACCGAGTTACGCCTCTCGGCAACGGCAGCGATGGATTCTCATCTATAACGTCCTGGCCGATCCGACCCTCGCGGTCACCGTCGGCGGCCTGAGCCCGACCTCTGGCAACGTGATCGCTTTCAACGCGGCCGACGGCGTCCGTGTCGTCGCCTCCACCGTCGCCCTGCAGCACAATTCCATCTTCAGTAATGGGCCCGACGAATCTACCATCGGCGAGGGTCTTGGCATTAATCTCGGTAACGGCCCCGAGTTACCGCGAATGACGCCGGCGACGCCGACACTGGCCCGAACGGCCTGCAAAATTTCCCCACCCTGACCGCCGCGAAAATCGTCGGCAGCGACGTCGAGATCACCGGCTCGCTCTCCAGCCTTCCCAGACCATCTACTCGCTCGAATTTTTCGGGAACGACGGATCGATCCTTCCGGCTTTGGCGAAGGCAAAACCTTCCTCGGCACCATCCCGTTCAAGACCAGGCCGGCGCCCTCCGGCCGACCGCCACCGCGACCGACCCAGCGGCCACACCTCCGAGTTCTCTTCCTCCATCGGACAACTGCTCAACATCTCCACCCCGCCTCCGCGTCCAGACCGGCGACAATGTCCTCATCGGGGGAGTCATCGTCCTCGGCTCCGATGCGAAAAGAGTGCTCCTTCGCGGCCTCGGCCCATCCCTCGGCGCCATGGGACTGGCCGGCGTCCTCTCCAATCCGACCCTCGAGTTGCACTGGCCGGACGGTAAAATCATTCTCGGCAACGACGACTGGAAGGAAGCCCAGCAAGCCGAGATCGAAGCCACCGGCATCCCGCCGACCCAAAACCTGGAATCCGCCATCATCGCCACCCTTCCCGCAGCAGGCGCAGGCTACACCGCCGTCCTCCGCGGCAAGAATGGCGGCACCGGCATCGGCCTCGTCGAAGCCTACGACCTCGACACCTCCGCGAACTCCAAGCTGGCCAACATCAGCACTCGCGGTTTCGTCGAGGCGAGCGATAACGCCATGATCGGCGGCTTCATCCTCGATGGCGGCACTGCCGAAGTCCTCATCCGGGCCCTCGGACCTTCCCTCACGGCGCAGGGCGTCAGCCACCCGTTGGTCGATCCGACCCTGGAGCTGCGTGACCGTGACGGCACCCTCGTCGTCGCGAATGACAACTGGAAAGACACCCAAGAGATGGCGATCCGAGCCACCGGCATCCCGCCGACTCACGACTTGGAAGCCGCCCTCGTCATGACCCTGTCGCCCGGTTCCTACACCGCCATCTTCGCGGCCAAGGCGACACCACCGGAGTCGGCTTGGTCGAAGTCTTCGAGTTGAATTAAACGAAGCCGGGAGCGGAGCGTCGCAGCCAGCGTGAGCGGTGCTCGCTCACCAGCAGCGGACGGTTCGGAAGTTTGGCGGTCGTGATTGTGACCGAAGTCTAGCCCTGCTGATGATCTTGCAAGGAGGTGCCAAAGTCCTTCGCAGTGTAGGCGCGAAACTTCGCGTCAAAATCTGCCCGGCTCGCGAAGACGCCGGCGTAGATGCGCAGGAGCGCCGGATCGAAACGTTCCTCCGCCGAAAGAGCCGTCATGAGAGCGAGGAAGCGTACGTGATCTGCCTGCGCGAGGAAACGAACTAGCCGTTCTGTTTCGTCGTAATAGCTATCGACGCGATCGTTCGGCGCGCGGTCGTAAGTCATGAGCAGGTTAATCGGAATAAGTTGCCCCGGCGCGATCGAGCTGGAATGCGGCTTGGCGAAGTAGCCGCGGGCACGTTGATAACTTGCGCGGGAGTTACGTGAGACATACTCAGCGAAACCTTCGTTCAGCCAGGTCGGAACGTTTCGGCCGTCATAGCGATAAATCAGCAGGTGCGCGATCTCATGACCAAGGGCGTGGCCAGAGAACTTATAAGAAGGATCGCGCTGCACAAAGAGGCTCCCGGAAGATTGAATCCCGCCGGTCCACGGCTCAAGCTCGCCAGCTTTCTGAAACTCCGCCCAATCCTCCGGGCGATCGAAGATATAGATGTGCGACTTACGGCCGTCCGGTTCAGGTTTGCTGAGTTCTTGCACGATCACGCGAAAGTTCACTCCGCTTCCACCGCAAGACGGCTGGCAACGAAGTTCCGCACATAGTGATAGATGAAATGTTCGTTCTCGGCGTGCTTCCAATCGTCCGGGTGCAGCGCGAGCGCGGTTTTGCCGAGGGGGTTTTCGTCCTGTTGCGACAGCTCGATCAGCGGAACATCGGTGAGACCATTTAGACCTTGGAGCGGATCGAGCTGAACAGAAGCTGCGAGCAATACCAGGAAAGGAGGCTAGGCCGGAAGAGCATGACTCATCGGGAAGCTAAATTCATGCGAGCGCGACCCGAAAGATGGGGCGACCGGCCGGACGAGCAACGCCTTTGTCATCCCGAGCGGAGCGAGGAACCTTCCAAGCGTCCTCTCGACCCCGTTTCGACAAACCGACACCGGACAACGCTTGCGAGATCCCTCGCTCCGCTCGGGATGACAACCGGAATCTCGCCTCGGTACGAAAATCGACTATACCCGCGAGCGGCGCCGGCCGTTGTTGCGGGAATACTTCACCGGTTTGCGCTTCGGTTCTATCTTCGTTAGGCTCGTGCCGCTCTTTACTTCCATGATCTGGTCGCGCAGGAGCGCGGCACGCTCGAACTCGAGATTAGCCGAAGCAGTTTGCATCTCTTCTTCCAGCTCGCGGAGCAGTTCCGTGAGGTTGAAGTCGCCGCCCGCTTCGTTCACGACCGACGCGGCTATTTCCCGGCCACGCAGGATGGTGTGCAGGCTTTCCTGCACCGCGCGCCGGACCGTCGTAGGCGTGATGCCGTGCTTCTCGTTATACTCCATCTGCTTCGTCCGGCGATAGTCGGAGATGGAGATTAAGGCTTGCATGCTTTGAGTGACGGTATCAGCGAAGAGAACGACTTCGCCATTCACATGGCGGGCGGCGCGACCGGCTGTTTGGATAAGTGAGGTCTGACTGCGGAGAAAGCCTTCCTTATCGGCATCGAGGATACAAACGAGCGACACCTCCGGCAGGTCGAGTCCTTCGCGGAGCAGGTTAATCCCGACCAGAATGTCGAACTCGCCCGCGCGCAGGCCGCGCAGGATTTCCACGCGTTCGATTGTGTCGATATCGCTATGGAGATAGCGAACCTTCAGGCCGACGTCGCGCAGATAGTCGGATAAGTCTTCCGCGGTCCTCTTGGTGAGAGTAGTAACAAGGACGCGCTCCTGTTTCTCCACCCGCTGGCGACAGAGCTCGATCGTGTCGTCGATCTGGTTCTTTAACTCTTTCAGTGTGACCTTTGGGTCAAGTAATCCAGTCGGGCGGATGATTTGTTCGACAATGAGTGGTGAGCCGGGAGTCGTAACTTCAAATTCATCCACCGATTGGTCGGTCCGACTCATATGAAGCGGCGCCTTCCCCGGGAGGACGAACGGCACTTCTTCCTCGTGTCCAATCCGATCGCGCTTATGCGGTAAGTAACCGATGTTACCCGCCACGCTATTCTTGATCTCGAACTCCGCCGGCGTCGCGCTGACGTAAAGTAGCTGGTTGGCGTTCCCCATGAACTCAGGGAAATTCAGAGGTCGGTTATCGAGCGCGCTCGGCAGGCGGAAGCCATATTCCACCAGCACAGTCTTACGCGACTTATCGCCTTCATACATGCCGCCAATCTGCGGGATCGTGGCGTGCGACTCATCGATCACGAGCAGGTAATCCTTGGGAAAGAAGTCGAGCAGCGTGAACGGCTTCGAGCCCTTCGGCCGGCCGGAAAGGTGTCGTGAGTAATTCTCGATCCCGTTACAAAAACCCATTTCCTGTAGCATCTCGAGATCGTATTCGGTCCGCATCTTGAGCCGCTGGGCCTCAAGTAGCTTGCCAACCGATTCGAGCTGCACGATCCGCTGATCGAGCTCGGTCCGAATGGAAGTGAGCGCGCGATTTAACTTATCCGCCGGAGTGACGAATTGCTTCGCCGGAAAGAAGGTGATCACACTTAACGACTCTTGCGCATGACCGGTCATTGGATCGAAACGAGTGATCGCGTCGATCTCATCGCCGAAGAACTCCAGTCGCACCGCTTCTTCGTCGGCCGTCGCGGGATAAACTTCGACGACGTCGCCGCGGACCCGGAACTTTCCGCGCACGAAGTTCACATCGTTGCGCTCGTAAAGCATATCGACGAGTCGACCAAGAACAGCTTCGCGGGTGATCTGCTGCCCGCGTTTTACGGTCAGTAGCATCCGCAGGTAATCCTCGGGCGAAGTCACACCGTAGATACACGAGACACTTGCGACCACGATCACGTCGCGCCGCGAGAGGAGCGCGCTCGTCGCCGAGAGCCGGAGCCGCTCGATCTCTTCGTTAATCGACGAATCCTTCTCGATATAGGTGTCGGAGCGCGGGATGTAGGCCTCGGGCTGGTAGTAATCAAAGTAACTCACGAAATACTCGACCGCGTTGCGCGGGAAGAACTGCTTGAACTCCGAGTAGAGCTGCGCGGCGAGGGTCTTATTATGTGAGATGATGAGGGTGGGCCGCTCGATCTCCTTGATCACATTCGCGACCGTGAAGGTCTTGCCGGAACCGGTCACGCCGAGAAGCGTTTGGTGCCGATTGCCGGCCGCGACGGATTTCAGGAGTTTGGCGATCGCCTGGCCCTGATCGCCGCGCGGCTGATAATTGGACTCGAGTTCGAAAGCCATCGACCGGAATATGCGCCATGTGACCCGTGCCCACAACGCGACGCGCGAACTGCTCTCAAGCTCAGATTTATGAAATGTTTCGTTTTTCTCGCCGTTCTTCTCGGGCTCGCGACCGCGCAGGCAGACACCTTTTACTGGCCGAACACGGCGAGAACAGCATCTCGCGATACGACGCGGGTGGGAACGCGACCAACTTTACGAGTACGAATCTGCCCGGCGCGCTCGGGATCGCGCTCGATCGCGCCGGCAACGTTTACGTCGGGACGAATGCAAACCAGATCGAGAAGTTCTCGCCGGCCGGCGCGGACCCCAGGAGTTTTACGAGCACCGGGGTCGATTTTCCCATGGCGCTCGCTTTCGATCAGGCGGGGAATCTTTTCGTAGCAAACTTCAGTGGGAGCACGGTGCAAAAGTTCACGCCCATCGCGGTGCAGATGCCGCCGACGCTGGTCAATATTTCGATCCGGCTCAACATCGGCACGGGCGAGAACGTGCTCGACAGCGGCTTCGTCGTACGCGGGCCGGCCCCGAAAACCATCCTGATCCGCGGGCTAAGGCAATCGTTAGGCACGGCTGGAGTCGCGGATTCGCTGCCTGATCCGGTGCTGGAGTTACACGACCGGAGGGGTGCGATTATCAGGTCAAATGATAACTGGAAAGCGAGGCAGGAAGCGGTGATCGCGGCCACCGGCATCCCGCCGAAGCGGCGCTGATCGTCACGCTCCACGCCGGTTCCTATACCGTGATCGAAAGCGGGAAAACAACTCGGGCGGCGTCGGGTGGACGGAAATTTACGATCTCACGAGCGGCTTTGGAGCGGACCTCGCGAACCTGAGCACGCGCGGATTTGTTGCCCGACGCGCGGCCCGTCATCTTGCTTCAGGAAACGCCACGCCGTAGCCTCGCCCATGGAGGATCGCTTCGGCCATCGCATCTCATATCTGCGCGTCTCGCTGACCGATCGGTGTAACGAACGCTGCACCTACTGCATGCCGCAGGAGCTCCAGGAATGGCTCCCGCGGGCTGACATCCTGACCTTTGAGGAAACGCTCCGGCTCATTCGCATCGCGAGCGAACTGGGCGTGACCAAGCTGCGCTTGACCGGCGGTGAACCCCTGACGCGGCGCGACGTGATTCACCTCTTTCGAGAGCTTCCCAGCCTTACGAACCTGCGCGACGTCGGGCTTTCGACCAACGGCACGCTGCTCACTCGCGAAGTCGAACCCGGGCTGACGATGGCGCAGGCGGTGCGCGCCTGCGGCTTTCGTTCAGTCAATATCTCGCTCGATACGCTCGACCGCGCGGAATACGCGAAAGTCACCGGGCGCGATCTCCTGCCGGCAGCGCTCGCCGGAATCGACGCCGCGCTCGCGGCCGGTTTTCCACAGGTGAAAATCAACTGCGTCTTGATGCGCGGACGCGACCCGGCTGGCCTAACGAGCCTCGTCGACTTCGCCGCGGAGAAGAACCTGCTTCTGCGCTTTATCGAGCTTATGCCGGTGAGCACGACCGAAGTCCTGAGCGAGACGAGTTTCCTCCCGGTTAACGAAGCGAAACGGACACTCGAAGCGCGCTTCGGCTCCTTGATTCCGCAACCGGAATTCAAGACGAACGGGCCGGCGACTTATTACCAAATCCCGGGGCGCGACCAACGCATCGGCTTCATCGGCGCGATGACGAACCTGCATTTTTGCGAGAGCTGCAACAAACTTCGTCTCACTTGCGACGGAAAACTGCGGCCTTGTCTTGGGAGTTATCTCGAGTTCGACATCATGAAGCCGCTTCGCGCGGGTGCGGGCGACGACGAACTGCGGCAGTTCTTCCTCGACGTGGTCGAGCGCAAACCGGAGCAGCACGATTTCCGCACCACCTACCAGCCCGGCCGCAAGATGGTCGCGATCGGCGGCTGATTACCTAACGAATACAGGATGTCACAACTGACCCACATCGCCAGCGACGGCAGCGCGAAGATGGTCGACGTCTCGGCTAAGCCGCTCAGCCTTCGCGAGGCCATTGCCGGCGGACGGATCGATTTGCAGCCCGCGACGCTCGAACTCATCGCCAGCGATCGGATCGCAAAGGGCAACGTCTTCGCGACCGCGCGGCTCGCGGGGATCCAGGCCGCGAAGCAAACTGCGCAGCTTATTCCGCTTTGCCATACGCTCGGGTTGAGTCACGTCGAAGTGAACCTAACGACCGATGAGAGCGGCGTGGCCGTGGAATGCACCGCGCGCACGACCGCTCAGACAGGTGTCGAAATGGAAGCGCTCACCGGCGTCTCCGTCGCGCTGCTCACGATTTACGACATGTGCAAAGCCGTCGATAAGTCGATGCGCATCGACGGCATTCATCTCGTTTCCAAGACAAAGACGAGACAGGATTAACAGGATGGGAAAGAAGGGACCGCTTCTCCTCCTCTGCAATCCCGCAAAATCCTGTCTAAAACATGCAAATCACCGTCGGCATCATCACCATTTCCGATCGCGCGAGCGAAGGCGCTTACGACGATCTCGGCGGGCCCGCTTTGAAAGAAGCTGCCGTCAAGAACGGCTGGAACATTCTTAGCGAAGCGATCATCCCCGACGAGCTCGCGCGCATCCAGGAGACGATCCGGTCCTTCTCCGCGCAAGGTTGCGGACTGATCCTCACGACTGGCGGCACCGGCATCGCCGCGCGCGATGTTACGCCGGAAGCGATCCGCGGATTGATGCGCGTCGAGCTGCCCGGTTTCGGCGAAGTGATGCGCGCGGAATCGATAAAAATCACGCCAAACGCGATCCTCTCGCGCAATCTCGCCGCGGTCGTCGGCCAGTCACTGGTGATCGCGCTCCCAGGAAAACCGAGTGGCGCAGTGGAATGTCTCGGCTTTGTCACCGGCGCCATCCCGCACGGCGTCGCGCTCGCGCAACGCGTGCCGACTTCTTGTTAGGCAACTTTTCTTGAATCCAAAACACAGCGCCACCGCATCCCAATCGAGAACCACATGATGAAAACCAAACTCCTTTTTCCTGCCCTCGCGCTCGTTGTCCTCTGCACCGCCGGCTGCGGCGACTGGCACCGCCTGCGCGGCAACGGCACGATCCAAACCGAAGCGCGCCAGGTTCCGAATTTCAGCAAGCTCGACGCGGGCGGGTTTTATGAGATCGAGTGGCGTCCCGGCGCGTCATCTTTTAGCCTAACGACAGACGAAAACCTGCTCTCGCACATCAAGACGAGCGTGACTGGCGACCAGCTGAAAATCGATCTCGATGGCGCGGTCGCTCCGACGGACGGAATCAAGATCGTGCTTACCAGCCCGGCCTTGACCACCGCGGAGCTGAGCGGTGCGGTCGAGCTCACGGCGCAGCAGCTTGCCGGCGACAAGTTTGTTCTCCAGACGAGCGGCGCTGCCAAGGTGACCCTGAGCGGACAGGTAAACCGGCTGCTCGCCGACCTCACCGGCGCGAGCAAACTCGAGGCCGCGGATTTGTCGGCCAAGGATGTCGAGCTCTCGGTCACGGGTGCGGGGAAAGCGAACGTCACGGCGTCGAATTCGCTGCGCGCGGCGATCACCGGCGCGGGCAAAGTCATCTACGGCGGCAAGCCGCAAATGGTTCAGAAAAAGATCACCGGCGCCGGCAAGATCGAGCCGCGGGAGTAGCGAGACAGAAGAAACAACAGAAGGAAACTGAGGTAACCAAGGGTCCCTGCAGGCCGAAAAGTCGTTCTTAATCCAACCTTTGTTTCCTTCGTTTTCTTCTGTTTGAATCCCGAACCTGCTTTTCGCCTTTTCGGGCCGGCGCATCTGGTTGTCATTCTGCTGACGCTCGCCGTCCCGATAGCATTGGGAATTGCCGTGCGCCTGAGTGGCTCGCGCCGCTCCGATCGCGCGGCGGCGGTTTGTCTCTCGCTCCTGCTCGTCGTCAACTACCTCGGCTACGCCACTTATTTGCTGCAACGCCGTCAGCTCGTCTGGCAACAGGCGCTCCCATTTCAGCTCTGCGATTGGGCGATGGTGACGGTGATCGTCGCCCTCCTGACGGCGCGGCGAGGCTGGAGCGAAGTCTCTTATTTCTGGGGAATCGGCGGAACGTTCCAGGCGATCCTCACGCCGAATTTGCCGGTAGGATTCCCGAGTATCCGCTTTCTTAGCTTCTTCGTCGGACACTGCGGGATCGTGGCCGGCGTCATCTACCTGATCGTCGCGCGGCGTTTTCGCCCATCGTTGGGTTCGATCTGGCGCACGCTCGCCTGGTCGGAGGTTTATCTCGCCGCAACCCTGCTGATCGATCACCTGACGAAGGTGAATTACGGCTTTCTCCTTCACAGACCGGAGGCTGCTTCGATTCTCGATTATCTGTCGCACACGCACTGGCTCTACCTCATGGAACTCAATGCGCTCGCGCTGGTTTTCTTCGCGCTGCTCTACCTGCCGTTTGCGATCGGGGATCTCCTCCGGGGGCGCCCGGTGTAGAGGCGGCCGTGTCGGCCGCCGTGACAGCTTCAGCTGAGAAGCGCCATCTGATGCGTCGGATCAAGGGCGGCGAAACGCGTCGCCGCCATCATGTTGATGTGGCGGAGGGTCCGTTCGAAGATCACCGGCTGGCGCGGATCGGACGCCGGGAAAACGTGATCTTTCGAATCGGGGAAAACAATGTAGCGAATGATCGGTCGCTCCGTCCCGCCGCTCCGTGGATTGGATGCGGCTTCGCCCAGGAGCGCGCGTGCTCCTGCCATCGACGCTTCGCCGATCTTGTTTTTCGCGCCCGAATCGGCCGCGATCGCAGGCACGGTTTCCCGCGTCTCCGTGTTCACCACCAGCGCGTAATCGCCTAACGACGCCCGACCGAGATGGCCGCCGGGGAGCACAATGTAGGGCACCAATTCCGCATCGACATAACGGAGCGGGTCGGTTACCGCCCGCGTCTCATCCTGGAGCGCCGTCGTGGAAATGAGATACCCGGGCGCGGGTTGCTGCGCCTGTTGCGGAATTGGTTCGCCGGCGGCGTTTGTGACCACGCCGACCCAGCGTCCGCCGGGGCGGCTCGGATCTTTTCCGTTGTCGTCGAAATCGAGGCCAAGGTTGCGAATCTTGTAGGCCCGGTAAGCGCCGTCGGCGTCGACCTTCATCCCTGTGGTGCAGTAAACCGCGCGGCCATCGCGTGTTTCGAAGACGGTGACATCGGGCGAAAAATGTCCGACGATATCGTCCTCATCGTGCGCGATCCCGCGGAAGGCGAGCCCAGCGGTCGGCGCTGCAAATCCGAGCTGCTCAGCGGCGCGGCGGGTGCGTCCGCCGACCACGCCGTCGGGTAGGAGGTGATGTTGTTTTTGAAAATCGATCGTCGCGAGCCGGGTCGCGCCGCCGAAGAACTCATCGGCCGGGCCGGGGTCGAACCCGTGGTCGATCAGGAACTGTTGCCATCGCGCGACGTCCTCGCCTACGCGACCGAGCCTCAGCAGACGCATCGCGCCGGCCGCTGGCGCAGCTGCCCCTTCGATCGTGGCGACCGGAAGCGGCACCGGCAGTGCACCGCGAGCTGGCGGAGTCTCTGACTTCGATTTCTTCGACAGGGCGGCGCGTTTTTTCCGGCTGGTTTTACGGGCAGCGGGCTTCGATTTTTTCATGCGAAGGAAGAGAGCGGGTGAACAGCCTGTTTTATCCGAGCAGGCCTTATCCGTCAGCAGAAAAGCGCTTGCCGGCGCGGGCCGCGGCAGTCTTGAATCGAACGATGCGCCGCGATTTCTGGATTCTGATGTGCGGCGCCGTGATCACGGCAAGTGGAGCGGCGCAGGAGTCATCCGTCGCGCCCGCGCTGGAGCCGGGAGCGAAGTCGCCGGTGGATCGTTTAATCCCATGGCTGCTCGAGGAAACTTCCCAGCTTCGCGAGATTCCATTTCGCGAAGTGATCTTCGATACGACGGGGAAGGAAGTGATTCCGGTCGACCCGAAGAATGCGATCGACCAGCGGGTAGTCGCGGAAATTTCCGCCGCGCTTGACACGGTCGTTAGGCAGCTGAATGCGTCCGAGAGCGTGATCCAGGGCATCCCGCGGATCAACGAAGTGAGCAGTCATTTCGAGGATAAAATGCGCGAGCTGCTCAATGCAGCGCCGGGGTTGAGTTGCGACTTTCCGCGGACTGCCGGTGGCAAAGTGCAGCGCTCCGGTTATCCCGATCTGCGGCTGGTCGATCGGGAATCGGGACGCGTTTTTTATCTCGATCCGAAGCTCTACGCGGTCGGCGGACGCGCGAGCAGCTTTCGCACGTTTTATTTCGAGCCAAAGAAATCGACGAACAAGGTTCGGGACGACGCGGTGCACTTCGTCGTCGGCTTCGAGCATCAGCCGGGGCGCAACGGAAGTGGGAATTCACGCGTTGGGATCTGGTCGATCTCGCGAACTTTCGCGTGAAGCTGAAGGCGGAATTCCAAGGGAGCAATCGCGACATGTATCGGCCGGAAGCGATCGTGGCGACGAGCGGGCAAACCAAGTCATCTCGAGCGGAGCCGAAGGCGCAGTCGAGAGATCCCGTGGCGAAACCGTAAAGCTGCGGCGGAACTTCCCCGAGAACAGACTTCGCGGAAACCCACCGGGATCCCTCGACTGCGTTGCGCTTCGCTCCACTCCGCTCGGGATGACGCCTAACGAATTGCGTTTCCTAGGAAGGATAGCCGCCGCTGATGTAATCCTTCAACTGATCGAGCGTGGCGCTCTGCGTGGAGATCACTTGTTTCACCAGGTCGCCGATCGAGATCACGCCGCGGAGTTCGCCGTCCGCCACGACCGGCAGGTGCCGGATATGGTTATCGGTCATGAAGCGCAGGCACTCCTGCACAGTCTCGCGCGGATTCGCGGTCACGAGCTCGGTCGTCATGATCTCACGCACGAAACTGTTGCGCGACGTCTTGCCTTTCAGCATCACTTTGCGCGAGTAATCCCGCTCCGAAACAATCCCGACGAGTTTTTCGTTCTCCATCACGAGCAGAGCGCCGACATTCTTCTCGGCCATCAGCGCGATCGCGTCGTAGACCGTCGCTTCGGGGGTGACGGAGTAAATCTCGCGGCCCTTCTGGCCGAGGATCGATTCGATCGTTCCGCTTACGTCCATGTTTAAAACATCTAACGAGCGCGCGCGCTCGTGGCAATCTTATTTCCGCCGGTCGCGCGCAAATTTCTGCGCGATCAAATCTTCCAGCCTCGCAACGAGCGCCGGCTCAGGAACACGATCGAGCACTTCGTGCAGGAAACCGCCGACGAGCAACTGCGCGGCAACATTTGGCGGGATGCCGCGCGCGCGCAGGTAAAACATCTGGTCTTCATCAAGCTGTCCGGAGGTCGCGCCGTGGCTGCACTTCACGTTGTCGGCGAGAATCTCGAGGCCGGGCATCGAGTTCGCCTCCGCGTCGTCGCTCATCAGGAGGTTGCGCACTTTCTGGTAGGAATCGGTGAAATGCGCGTGCGGCTCGACCCGGATCAGCCCGCCGAATGTCGCGCGGGCGCGACCGTTCAGCGCGTTCTTGAAAAGTAGATCACTGTAACTGTGCGGCGCCACGTGATCCTGCAAAGTGCGCGCGTCGAATTCCTGCGCACCGTCGCCCACGGAGATCGCGAGCATGTCGCTGCGGCTGCCTTCGCCGAGCAGGCGACTGAGGCTTTCGAGACGGGAAAATTGTGCGCCGAGATTGAGGAAGAGGTTCAGGGCGGAGGCGTCGCGCTCGACGGTCGTGGCGTTGATCTGCAAACCGAGCACGTGCTCGCTCCAATCCTGCGTGCAGATGTAGTTCACTGCCGCGCCCGGGCCGACGACGAGGTCGTTCACGCCGCAGGAGAAACCTGGGCGGCTGCGATCGGCGGAACGGAAATGCTCGACCAGCGTGACTTTGGAATTTTCCTCCGCGACGAGAAGGGTGTGTGGAAAAATCGCGGCGTTCTCGCCGTGCACCCAATGGAAAGTCTCCAGCGGCAGCTCGACTTCGATGCCGCGCGGCACGTAGAGAAATGTCCCCGACCTAACGAGCGCCTGATGGAGCGCCGCAAATTTCGCCGAGCCGAGCGTCGCTGGCTGGTTCATGAAATGACGCCGGAACAAATCCTCGTGCTCGATCATCGCGCGCTCGAGCGGTTGAAAAATCACACCCGCCGCGCGCAACTTTTCCGAAAGCACATCGCGCTCGAGTAAATGATCGTCGGCGAAAACCAAGCGGCCGCCGGTTTCGCTCAGCTCGCTCGAACGATCGAGCAGCTCGCGCGCGTCCGCACCCGAGACCGCGGCGGATGGCAGGTGGTAGGGCGCGAGGTCGAGCGCCTTCACGTTCGAGAACCGCCAGGCCTGATCCTTCACCGCCGGCGTCGGCAGGTTTTGGAATTCCGTCCAAGCGGCCTGCTGCTGCTCGCGGAACCACGCGGGCAGATCGGCGTCGCGATGCGAACAACCGTCGAGGAGACGAGTCGCGGTCGGTGGGGCGATTTCTTCGAGAAGAGCGGACGGATTACTCATAGCCGGGTCGAGACGCGAACGGCGGTCCGAGAACCGCCGTCACACTTGCTCGCTCTGGTGACGAAGATTAGCCGACGGAGCCTTCCATCTCAAGTTCGATCAGGCGTTTCAGCTCGACGGAGTATTCCATCGGAAATTGCCTGACAAGGTCGTTGACGAAGCCGTTAACGCTCAGGCTCATCGCCTGCGCTTCGGTCAGGCCGCGCTGCTGCATGTAGAAAATCTGCTCGGCCGAAACCTGACTGACGCTCGCTTCGTGCTGCACGGCGTTGCCGGTGCCTCGGACGGTGATTGCCGGATAAGTATCCGTGCGGCTGTTCGCGTTGATCAGAAGCGCGTCGCACTCGGTGTTGTTCTTGCAGTTCTTCAGGTGTTTCGGCACGTGGACGAGGCCGCGGTAAGTGGCGCGGCCGGTGCCGATGCTGATTGATTTGGAGATGATGTTGCTCGTCGTCTCATCGGCGGCGTGGACCATTTTCGCGCCGGTATCCTGATGCTGACCATCGCCAGCGAGCGCGATCGAGATGACTTCGCCGCGGGCTTTCCGGCCTTTCATGACCACACCGGGGTATTTCATCGTGAGACGTGAACCGATGTTGCAGTCGATCCATTTCACCTCCGCGTTTTCGTGCGCGAGACCGCGCTTCGTGACGAGGTTGAAGACGTTGTTCGACCAGTTCTGGACCGTGATGTACTGGATCTTCGCGTCCTTCATGGCGATCAATTCGACGACCGCGCTGTGCAAAGTCGCGGTGTTAAATTTCGGCGCGGTGCAGCCTTCCATGTAGGTCAGCTCGGCGCCTTCATCGACGATGATGAGAGTGCGCTCGAATTGCCCGAAGTTCTCGGCGTTAATCCGGAAGTAGGCCTGCAACGGGTGATTCACCTTCACGCCCGGCGGCACGTAGATGAACGAGCCGCCGCTGAAGACCGCGCTGTTCAGCGCGCTGAATTTGTTGTCGCCGGTCGGGATGACTTTGCCAAACCACTTCCGGAAAATCTCCGGATATTCTTTCAAGCCTTCCGCGCTGCCGACAAAAATCACGCCTTGCTCGCCGACGGCTTTCTTGATGTTCGAGTAAACCGCTTCGCTGTCGAACTGCGCCTCGACGCCGGCGAGGAACTTGCGTTCCTGTTCGGGAATCCCGAGCCGCTCGAAGGTGCGTTTCACGTCCTCGGGGACCTCTTCCCAAGTGCGTTTCGCCTTCACCCCGCCGCTCAGGTAGTAGCGAATGTTGTCGAAGACGATCGCTTCCAAATCCTTGCTCGCCCAATGCGTCGGCATCGGTTTGCTCTGGAAAATTTTGAGCGCCTTGAGGCGAAATTCGCGGACCCAATCGGGATCCTGCTTCACGTCGCAGATGTAGTTGATCGTCTTCTCCGTCAGCCCGATCCCGGCGCTGTGGGTGTGCGTTTCGGGATAGGCAAAATTGCCGATGTTGCGTTCGATATCGAGAGTTGTCTTTTCTTTAACCATTGTGTTTCCTCGTTAGGCGAGCGCCGGTTCGCTCGCGTCTTCCTTTACCCAATCGTAGCCTTTTTCCTCGAGCTGCAGCGCAAGCTCCTTGCCGCCGCTGAGTTCGATCCGGCCCTTCACCATCACGTGCACCTGGTCGGGCACGATGTAATTCAAAAGTCGCTGGTAATGCGTGATCAGGAGCACGCCCAGGTTTGGTCCGCGGAGTGAGTTCACTCCGTTCGAGACGATCTTGAGCGCGTCGATGTCGAGCCCGCTGTCGGTCTCGTCGAGGACGGCGTATTTCGGCTCGAGCATCGCCAGTTGCAGGATTTCGTTGCGCTTTTTTTCGCCGCCGGAGAAGCCTTCATTGACCGAACGGGAAGTGAATGAGCGATCCATTTCGAGCAGATCCATCTTCTTGTAGAGCTGCGCGTAGTAATCGGTCGCCTCGAGCTCCTCGCCCTCCGGCAGGCGCGCTTGCACCGCCGCCCGAAGGAAGTTGGCGATCGTGACGCCGGGGATTTCGCTCGGGTATTGGAAGGCAAGAAAGATGCCTTTGCGCGCACGCTCATCGGGCGCGAGCTCCAAAACATTCTCACCATCCATCGTGACGGTGCCGGCGGTGACGGTGTAATCCGGATGCCCGGCGAGCACCTTCGCGAGCGTGCTTTTACCCGAGCCGTTCGGCCCCATGATGGCGTGGACTTCGCCCCGTGGGACCGAGAGCGTGAGCCCGCGGATGATCTCCTGGTCGCCGATGGAGACGTGCAAATTTTCTATGTTTAGCTGCTGCATATTGGGAAACCAAAATATACGCGAGAAGCGCACTTTTGCGAATGGCGATGCGGGAAGTGCCGCAAATGGGAATTGCGATTTGGGCGCAGCCAACTTAACTGTCCAGCGGCAGCCGCGCGCGCCGCTAAATACCCCGTGGTGTAACGGTAACACAGCGCCCTTTGGAGGCGTTATTCATGGTTCGAATCCATGCGGGGTAGTTGCGCGCAGCGCCCCTTTAACCTTGCACTTGCGCTTACACTTACACTTACACTTACACGGGTTTCGGCGGGGAGGTGTAAGTGTAGTTGGAAGTTTAAGATAAAAGTCGGCGTCAGCGGCGCGCGACGTAGGTGCCTTCGAACTCGACCGCGACCTCGCCGTCATGTTCGACCACAACGCGCAGGTTGATCCGGGCTTTTCCCCGCGTCGCGAAGTTCGCTTGGAAAGCCGCGAGCGCGTCTGCCTCCGGTCGTGCGCAGATGGCGCGGATGGTTCCGCGGACGGGCCGGCGGAATTTTAGCGTGCTCTCGCTGATCACGATGTGCGCGTCGCGGTCGCCGAGTTCGAGCCAGAGCAACGAGTAACCCGCAAGCATGACGAGCGCCGCGAGGCTTCCGCCAAATGCCGTCCCGAGGTGGTTGTGGTTCGCAGCGAGCGGGGCGCTCAGGATAAGCTGACGATCGTCGAAGCTCTCGACGCTCACCTGCATCGCCCGGGTCAGCGGAATTTGCTCGTGCAGGAATCGCTCCGTCTCGCGCAACCGTCGCTCGTGATCCATTGCAAGGAGTTCGTTAGGGCGAAGGCGAGACAAGCGGCGACGTGGTCGGAATCAAAGAGGGAGACGGCGTTGGTGATGATGATTCAGTCGGGCTCGGTATTGGAAAAGCGAACGTGGGCGAAACCAGCGGCGTCGGGCTGACCGATGGCGTGGGAGTGAGGAGCGGTGTTGGTGTCGGCGTAGGGCTTGGCGTCGGAGTCGGGGTGGGAATCAGATTCTCCCAGCGATGCAGCGGCACGCTCGCGCCGCCGATTTCCTGCACAAGCTCTTCGCAACGCGCACGGATTTTCTCGAGATCCGGCGGCCCGAAAGGTTTCTCGGCGGTGCCGGGGAAGATCAGATAAGTGACTTTCAACTCGCTGACCGGCCGGTTGGAAGCAGTCGCGCGTCCGTTGATTTCCTTTGCGATCCGGAGCGACGCTTCTCCTACCCGGTCGCTCGGCCCAACATCGCCCACGATCGCCGGATAGAGCTGATCGTTCACCGCCACGATCGCGTAGTCGCCGACTTGTCCGGCACCTTTGGCGCGCACCATGATCCCGGGGAGCACGATGTAAGGATCGGTCGACGCGATCAGAAAGCTGAAGCGCTTCAGGGACTCCACTTCATCGCGCACCCGGACGATCCCGCTCCGCAGATCGCGGTTCCGTTCCATTGTCAGGCCCTTGAGCGCGAACTCGGTTTCATAACGCCGCAAAGTCGCCTCCGTCGGGGCGAGAAACGCGTTCGGCACGTCAGTTTTCTTCTTCCAACGATAGCTCGTGAACGGTTTAAAATTCATCGAGCCGCCCGGACTAATCGGGAGCCGATCGGCATCGGAGCCGTCCGCGTCCACGTCCATGTCGGCCTGCAACAGGACCGCTTTGCGTTTCGTCTTTGGGTCCTCGAGCTGCAGGATCGTCTGGCAATCGTAGAAGTTATGCCGCGAGAGGAGCTGATCCAGCCTAACGAGATTCTCGCGCAGCTCCTGCACCTTGAGGTTGTAAAGTTCCTGGAAGAGCGGCGAGACCGAACCCTCATGAAACGTCGCCGCCAAACCCGGCAGCAATTTCGGCAACTGTGGCGTCACCTTCGCGAGCTCCTCGATGGTGTCGTTAGGCTGGGGGACGCGCACCTTCAGGTTTAAGTCGATCACGTAACTCTGCGGATCGACTCGCTCGACCGAAGCCGCACCGCCCGGCGTCGGCTCGACCTTCGCGTGGACAGTGATGCCGGCCCACAATTTCGCGGTGTCGAGTTTCCCGCCGATCACCGGCGTGCGCCAGGCCGTGGGGGTCGGCGTCGTCTCAGGTGTGGGAGTAGCGATCACCTGCGGGCCGAGCCGGAGCATCGTGAGTCGAAATTTTTCCAGAGAGATCCAGCGCAAAACGATCGCGCCGAAGAGCCCGAGGAAAAGCAATAACGCCAGCCAGCGCAGCGTGCTCAGGCGAAACTTACGCACGCGAAGAGCCGGCTACCTGCGCATCCAGGCGCCGATCGCAAAAACGATTCCGAGGATGCTCAGGAGAGCCATCAGGCCGTTCGGCATCATCTTTCCGGTCTTAAAAAACGCCGGCAAAAATCGGCCCGCGAGCAGGAGCGAAACGACGATCGCGAGCACGAGACCAGCGACCACGTGGGAGGGCAAAAGGAACGCCGCTACGAGCAAAAGAATCCCGCTGATCGAGCCCGCGATCAGCGAAGCGGTGCTGCCCGCCTTCACATAACCCATCACGCCGCCGGCGATGGTGAGCAGACCGAAGACGATGAAGTAAATTTTAGTCGGAAGAAACATAGTGGGCTGAGAGCCTCGCATCGTTAATCCAGTTCGTGATCCGTTGAAAGAGCTTTTTGGCCAGGCGATGAAGAACAACACTCCGCGAGAATCCGTGTTCTTCCTGTGTCAGCAATTTCTCGTTAGGCAAACAAGCAGCAGTCAAATTTGTCCCAAAGCGATGGCCGCATATCTGCGATCCAGACCAGCGCGTGAAGGGTCAGGCGTTGCCAATGAGAATCCCGACCGCGAGCACGAGAGAACCACCCACGACAATCTGCAAAGCCGCCCGCCAGAAGGGAACTTGCATGTATCTCTTTTGCACCCAGGCGATCGTCCAGAGTTCGAAGAAGACGACGACGAAGGCCGTGATGGTCGCCACCCAAAAATGCGGGATGAGATAAGGCAGCGCGTGACCGAGTCCGCCGCAGGCTGTCATGGTGCCGCAGACGAGACCGCGTTTGAGCGGAGAGCCGCGGCCGGAAATCTGACCGTCGTCCGAAGCCGCTTCGGTGAAACCCATCGAAATGCCGGCGCCGATCGAGGCGGCGAGCCCGACGAGGAAAGTCTGCCAGGTGTCGCCGGTCGCAAACGCAGCGGCGAAGATCGGCGCGAGCGTGGAGACGGAGCCATCCATCAGACCGGCGAGGCCGGGCTGCACGTACGTGAGCACGAAGTCGCGTCGGGCTTGCGCATCCTCGGTCGCACGCACCTCGTCCGGCAGATTCTCCTGCTCGGCCCGATGAATGGCATCGACGTGCCCGGCCTCCGCATGGGCGAGGTCGCCGAGCAGTTTGCGAATGCCGGTGTCCTGTGTCCGTTGCGCTGCGCGGAGATAAAATGCGGCGGCTTCCTTTTCCATCGCCGCCGCTTCTTCGCGCACGCGTTCGAGCCCGAGCGTCTCGACCAGCCAGTAAGGGCGGCGAGTGTAAAAGCCGCTCACATACTCGCGGCGGATGAGCGGGATCCGGCTGCCGAAGCGTTTCTCATGCATCTCGATGAGCCGTCGCCGGTGCTCGTTTTCCTCGGCGACCATCGCGTCAAAAACCTCCGCCGTACCGGGGTAACTGTCCCGCAACCGGTTGGCGTAGGTGGCGTAGATGCGCCCGTCTTCCTCCTCGCTCGAAATGGCGAGAGCGAGCATCTCCTGTTCGCTCAGGCTATCGAACGGCCGACGCTGGGAGAGGCGGAAATCGAAAAGCGTCATCGCGATGGAATGGCAACGCCGGTCATCAACTCTTCGCCTTCAGCAGCAGAACGGGCACGTCGACGAGATGACGCACTTTGTCCGCCGTGCTGCCATAGAGCAGATCGCTGATGAAGCGATGACCGTGCGTGGACATGGCGATGAGATCGACCTCGTGTTCCTCCGCCACTTTGATCATTTCGTCCGCCGGTTCTCCGAGCGCAAGGAGATGATCGACGGTGAAACCCTCTTCCCGCAGCTCCGCCGCGCGTTCGGCAAGGTAGGCGCGGTCGGCGCGCATCTCTTCGCTCTCGGCCAGCTGCAGGCGGTCGTAATTCCGCGCCACCCAACCATCCGCGACATGGAGCAGAAGCAAGCTGGCTCCCGTTAACTTAGCGAGCGGCTTGATGTGATCGAGAATGGCCCGGTCGGCCGCGCTGTTTTCCAAAGGAATCAGGATGTGTTGATACATGGCAATAGGTTCAACCGACCGGCATTCCGATGGCGTGGTAGATGGGGTTGAGGACGGAGGCGGGAAGAAACGTATCCACCAGCAGCTTCACGTTCAGGATAATGATGATCGCGGTGACGCTCCAGCCCAGAATCCGAATCCAGAGCCGATTGGCGAACTCGCCCATCTTCGCCTTCTCGTCGGTGAAACGCATGAGGGGCCAGACCGCGAATCCAAGCTGCATGCTCAGCACCACCTGGCTGGCTATGAGCAATGCGGTCGTCTTGCCTTCGCCGTAATATCCGATCACCGCGATCGCGGGCACGATCGCAATCGCGCGTGTGATGAGACGCCGCAACCACGGACGCAGCCGGATGTGGATGAAACCTTCCATCACGATCTGTCCCGCGAGCGTGCCGGTGAGCGTGGAATTTTGCCCCGAGGCGAGCAGCGCGATGGCGAATAAAGCGCTTGCCATCCCGACGCCGAGCATCGGGCTGAGCAGCTTGAAAGCGTCCTGAATTTCCGCCACGTCCTGGTGCCCCGACCAGTGAAAAACCGCGGCCGCGAGAATGAGAATGGCGGCGTTAATGAAGAGCGCGAGCATCAGCGCGACGGTCGAGTCGAGCGTCGCAAACTTGATCGCCTCGCGTTTGCCCGTGGGGGTTTGCTCGAATTTTCGGGTCTGCACGATCGAGGAATGCAGATAGAGATTATGCGGCATGACGGTCGCGCCGATGATGCCGATCGCGACGTAAAGCATTCCGGGGTGAGTCACGATCTGCGCCGTGGGAATGAACCCAAGGAGCACGCCGGTGAGGCTCGGCCTCGAGAAAAAAAGTTCCGTCGCGAAGCAGATCCCGATCGTGCCGATGAGCGCGATGACTACGGCCTCGATGTAACGGAAGCCTTTGCTTTGGAGAAAGAGCACCAGGAGCACATCGAGCCCGGTGATGGCGCAGCCCCAGACCAGCGGAATGCCGAAGAGCAGTTGCAGCGCGATCGCCGAGCCGACGATCTCAGCCAGATCACAGGCGGCGATCGCGATCTCGCAGAGGATCCAGAGAAACCAGACCGTCGGAGTAGAGTAATGATCGCGGCAGGCCTGCGCCAAATCGCGTCCCGTGCCGATGCCAAGCTTGATGCATAGGTGCTGGAGGAGGATCGCCATCAGGTTGGAAATCATGACGACGGCGAGCAGGGTGTAACCAAACTGCGCGCCGCCCGCGAGGTCGGTCGCCCAGTTGCCCGGATCCATGTAACCGACCGCGACGAGAAAGCCCGGGCCGGAGAAAGCGATAAACTTACGCCAGAAAGAAGCGTTGGCGGGGACTGCGATGCTGCGATGCACCTCTGGGAGCGAATACTCTCCCGCTTTCCGGCGCCAGCCGGCCGTAGCGTCCGCCTCCCCTGGGGCTCGTTTACTCATGGGTGTGCGAAAGACGCGCGCCAGCCTCGGCGCGCGGCGAACCGGCGGAAAAGAGCGAGATCCAAAAACGCATTACCGGTTTTCTTAGCTCAAGCTTAGAGATGTAGCAATAGCTACAAATTGAGAAACACTTGTCAAAAGAATCTTTTCGGTTTTGCTCCGGCAGACCGATGCCTGCTCACCCTTCGAAAATCCCAACCCGTCGCACCCGCGACGAGCACGCGCAGGAGACCGCCCAGGATTACGTCGAACTGATTGCCGATCTCATCGATGAAACCGGCGAAGCGCGCGCCATCGATCTCGCCCGCCGGCTTGGCGTCACCCACGTCACCGTGGCCCGCACGATCCAGCGACTGCAGCGCGAAGGACTCGTCACGACGCTGCCCTACCGCTCGATTTTCCTCACCCCGACCGGCCGCAAACTCTCGGAGGAATCCCGCGCCCGGCACGAGACCGTGGTCGATTTTTTGAAATCGTTAGGCGTGCCGACGAATGTCGCGCAATCGGACGCGGAAGGAATCGAACATCACGTCAGCCGCGAGACGCTGAAGGCATTTGTGAAGCACCTGCGCAAGAAAGTGCGGTCCGGGAAGAAAGTGCAGCCCCGGAGGTAAGGCCTTCAGCTTTTGTCATCCTGAGCGGAGCGCAGCGGAGTCGAAGGATCTCCGTGAGCTCTCCGGTCCTTTTCGATCGAGGTAATCTCTATGTCGCCGATAGCGGGAGCGGTAACATCTATCGCTACACCGCCGACGCCACGCGCACCCTCTTCGTGAGCGGCTTGAATCATCCGGTCGGCCTCGCCTTTGACGGCGTCTCTCTGACCGTCGCCGAGCAAGACGGGGATCAGCTCA
>JBDTIQ010000197.1:0-17926 GCA_039936335.1 Chthoniobacterales bacterium | reverse complement strand
ACCGGGTTGGTAGCTCAATGGTAGAGCAGCGCCCTTTTAAGGCGTTGGTTGTGGGTTCGAGTCCCACCCGACCCAGGCTCTCTTTTCACCGCTGAAAGCCGGCGTCGCCCTGCGGCTGACACAGCCGCCTCTACAACGGAGGCCACGGCAGGCCCCTCCGACTTCCGACCTCCGACTTCCGACCTCCGAACTCCGACCTCCGAACTCCGACCTACAATGGGAGATCGCGGAGGGTGTTGCGCGGACGGTCGAGACGGAAGACTTGCAGGCCGGCGGCTGCGGCCCCCGCCCAGTCGCGCTCGGGATCGTCGCCGACGTGCATCGTTTCACCAGCGGAATAGCCGGAAAGCTCGAGGGCGCGCCGGTAGATTTGCGGGTCGGGCTTGTCGGCGCCGACCTCGCTCGAGAGGAAGAGGTGGCGGAAGTATTTCGTGACGCCGAGATGCTCGAAGATCATGCGCAGGCGGCCGTCGAAATTCGAGATGACGTCGAGCTCGTAGCGCGGTGCGAGCTTTTCCAGGACTTCCTCGACCTCGGGGAAGAGCTCCCAGACGCCCGCTTCCGCGAAGTGGCCGTAGGCGGCTTCGAAGAAGTTGTCGCGATCGAGCGGCGCGACCCGCGTGCTGAGGCGATCGAGGACGCGCTCGACTAGCTCGCGCCACCAGCCTTTGTCGTCGTCGGGACGCGGCGCGCCGGTCGCGGGCCGCGGGGGCATGGCTTTCCAGACTTCGTGGAAGGCTTCGTCGAGCTGTCCAGCATCGAGGATTAATCCCTGCCGCCGGGCGACGAGCGCGTAGTGCTCGCCGGCGGGTTTCGCGAGGTGGATGAGCGTGCCGGCGGCGTCGAAGAAGATCGCTTTCGTCGTGGGGTCCATTGGATGCAATGTATTCCGCGTCGGCCGGTGGCGCGATTGTCGGGCGGGCGTTTAAGAGTCGCCCCGCTTCATTTCGCGAGGGATGAGCTCCGCGAATCCAGAGCGTTCATTCGAGCGTGCAATACGATCCAGATGTCCTCTCCCCGGCGTCGCAGGATCTCCGCCCTCCAGGTTTCCTCCATTTTCCCGGATCGCCTTCAATCATGAGCCGCACAGACTGAACGATTGACGACCGACCGGAACGGGCGGATTTTACCGGCATGTATCTGAACAACCAAAGAGCTCCCAAACTTATGCAGTTCGCAGTCGCCGTGGCGTTCACGGCTGCACTCGCGGCCTCGCCGATCGCCTTCGCGGCCCAGCAAGGCAAAGACAGTCTCGACGCGTCGTCCACCAAAGAGGTGACCGGCGAGATCGTCGATATGATGTGCTACGTCGATCACGGTGCGAAAGGCGAGAAACACGCGAGCTGCGCCGAGAAGTGCATCAAAGGTGGCGGCCCCGTCGGCATCTTGTCTGACGGCAAAGTTTATCTCGTCGTCGGCGAGCATAAGCCGATGAACGACGAACTCGCTCCGCTGGCCGGCCAGACGGTGACGTTGAAGGGCAAGCTGGCCCACAACGGTGGGGTCAGCATGCTGGAGAACACCGAGATCATTAAGAAATAGTTCGTTAGGCTAAAAAACGAAGAACGCGCCGGCTTCGGTGGGTGCCCCGAAAACGTGCGCGTTTTTTGCGTACGTCAGGGACGCTCGCGGCCGGACCTTTCCTACGATGAGAACGGTGACATTGGCCGACGGCACTGCGGTGCCGGTGCTTGGTCAGGGCACGTGGCAGATGGGCCGGCGACGTTTCCGGCGCCGCCGCGAGATCGCGGCGTTACGGCTCGGGATCGATCTCGGCATGACCTGCATCGATACGGCGGAAATGTACGCGGACGGCGGCGCGGAAGAGGTCGTCTCAGCCGCGATCGCGGGGCAACGCGACCGGGTCTTCGTGGTCACAAAAGTCAGCGCGCCGAATGCATCGCTCCGCCAGATGCCGGCGGCCTGCGCGGCAAGTTTACGGCGGCTCCGGACCGATGTGATCGATCTCTATCTCGTGCATTGGCGCGGCGACGTGCCGCTCGACGAAACGGTCGAGGCCCTCGAGAAGTTGCGCGCTGAAGGAAAAATCCGCCGCTGGGGCACATCGAATTTCGACGTTTCCGATCTGCAGGAACTCGGGCCGGGGGCGTGCGCCGCGAACCAAGTCCTCTACCATCCCGAAGCGCGTGGGATTGAATACGATCTGCTCCCGTGGTGTCGGGAACGCGGGTTACCGGTGATGGCTTATTCGCCCCTTGGTCAGGCTGGAATATTGCTCCAGCACGGAACGCTCGCTGCCGTCGCGCAGGAGTATGGCGCGACGCCGGCGCAGGTCGTGCTGGCGTGGGGTTTGCGCCAGCCGGGCTTGATCTCGATCCCGAAAGCCGCGCATCCCCGGCACGTGCGCGCGAATGCGGCCGCGCTCGAGCTCAAGCTGAGCGACGACGACCTTCGGCTGATCGACGTGGTGCTGCCGCCACCCGTGAGAAAGTTGCCGCTGGCCGCGCTTTAGATAGAGCTTGACAGAGCGAAATCTGTCGGCGCAGTATCGCGCTTCTTCTGGAGATTACGTCTATGAGAAAGCTTTCACACGCCCTGTTCGGGTTGGTGCTTTATCTGACGGCCACATTTCCCAGCGCGGGTCAGACGCCCGGAACGCCAAACTTGGTTAAAGAGCTTCATCCCGGAAATGTGCATTTCTTTGCAGCCGACACGGCTCGTCACCGCATCTACGGCAGTGTCATGACGAGCGGGACGGTCGCGGTGATAGATACTGATACGCTTTCTATCACGAAAATAATCCCGGTTGGCCCGGCCCCGGCTGGAATGTCCGTCTCGCCCGATGGGTTGACTTTATATGTTGCTTTGAGCGGCGCTAGCCAAGTCGGTGTGATCGATCTGACGACACTGACGGCGTCGCCGCCTTTGACTATAGCGTACAGACCCTGGCAGGTGGCCGCGGGACTCTCTGACCGACTTTACATCACGCCGATGGAATCTTTGCAGCAGGTGCTCCAAGTGAACGCTTTGACGGGCGCGACCGAGGCAACGGTGTACGCAAATCCCTACTTTTTGGGGCTTCTGCAGATCAGCATTGACCGGAGCACGCTCTATTTTGGCGACGCCCAAGACGCCGACGGCGCAGCGCTCTACCGATACGATGTCACGGGTGCGACTCCCATCATGGAGCAGGGGCCAATCTATGTTGGAGGTGATGGAGTCGACCTGAAATTAGACCACCACAATACCTTCATCTGCTTCGCGGTGAAAACCGGTAATAATAACAATCAGCAGTCCCCCACGACCACCTTGTTCAACTCGATGGATTTTACAATGGACGACGGAAACTTCGCCATTGGCGCGACCCCGTCCTTCCTCACTTTCAGTCCCGGAGATCGCATCGTCTACGAGTACGGTGGGAATGAGGTCCATCTTTTCGACATAGCCACCTCCGCGGCTCTCGCCACGCTCGGAGTGCCGAACGATTTCGTTAATGATCTGATCACCGATGCCACCGGGAGATACCTTTTCGTCGCGGATCCAACTGGGGTTCAAGTTTTTGACCTTCTGGCGGACGTCACCACCAGTTTCTACGGCACCCTCGACGGGCTGCCCGTGAGCTTTCAAGCTCCGATTTACATCGACTCCACCACCGCGACCGCGACCGGATTGCCGCCGGGCTTTACCTTTGATTCCGTCTCAAAAAGCATTTCCGGCACGCCCACGGACGAAGGCAGCTTTCCTGTGGTGGTCACGGCCAGCGATGGCGTGCACACGGTCACTGCAAATCTCTCTCTCGTCTTTTATCCGCAGGAACAGGCGGCCAATATTTCTACCCGCGCTGACGTTCAGGCGGGAGACAACGTCCTCATCGCCGGGTTTATCCTGACCGGAAATTATTTCCAGGATGTTGTGGTGCGGGGAATCGGCCCGAGTCTCGAAGTCGGAGGAGTGCCTTTGGCAGGGCGACTGGATAATCCTATCCTGACTCTTTACGACTCTACCGGTGCGCCGATCGGCACAAACGATAACTGGCAAACCGATCCGGAGTCCGATCTCGTAGTGCCCCGGCCGACCAATCCGTTGGAGGCTGCTCTCTACCGCACCCTAGCGCCCGGAGCTTACACTGTGATCATCAAGGGCGTAAATAACAGTTCCGGGATCGCGCTGGCCGAGGTCTATGCCGTCAACGGGGCGAATACCCGACTCGCGAATATTTCCACGCGGGCCGATGTCCAGACCGGCGATGACGTTATGGTCGGCGGCATTATTATCACGGGCACGGATTACGCGAAAATGCTTTTCCGGGCGCTCGGGCCTTCGCTCGCGGGACTGGGCTTGGCTAACACATTGCAGAATCCGCAGCTTGATCTCTACGACGCGCAGGGCACGAAGATCGCGCACAACGATAACTGGATGGACACACAGAAGGCCGCAATTATCGCCACCGGTCTCGCCCCGAAGAATCCGCTCGAGTCGGCGATCAGCATCTCGTTGGCGCCGGCCGCGTACACCGCAATCGTCAGCGGCGTCGACGGAACGACAGGAGTGGGACTGGTGGAAGCGTATAATTTGCCCTGAGTCGACGGCGCTCTTTCGTGTCGCGGCTGATACGTCTCGGTCTCAGGAAGCGATTCCCCGCGAGAATTCGATTGCCCCGCACGCCGTTCGCGGGCTAAGTGAAACGCTCGCGTAACGAATGAACATTCACGAATATCAGGCGAAGGAGTTGCTCGAGAAATTCGGCGCCGCCACCACCCGCGGCAAGGTTGCTGCCACGCCGGAAGAAGCGGAAAAAATCGCGCGGGAGATCGGCAACAAAGAGCTTGTAGTGAAGGCACAAGTGCATGCTGGCGGGCGCGGCAAAGGCATTTTCGCGAACGGCTTCAAAGGCGGAGTTCACATCGTGAAAACGCCGGAAGAAGCTCGCGACGTCGCGAGCAAAATGCTCGGGCAAACGCTGGTCACGCATCAAACCGGACCAGCCGGACGGGTGGTGAACCAGGTGCTCGTCGCGGAGTCGGCCGACATCGCGCGTGAGGTTTATTTCGCGGTTCTGCTCGATCGCGCGACGGCGGCGCCCTTGATCGTGGCGAGCACGGAAGGCGGCGTGGAAATCGAGAGCGTCGCGGAGAAATCGCCGGAGAAGATCATGCGCGAGCCGATCGATCCGCTCGCGGGGTTACAGCCTTTTCAGACCCGCAAACTCGCGAAGCAGCTCGGTTTTAAATCGAGCGAGATCAAGCCGACGGCGAAGCTTTTCAGTGCGCTCTATCGCACTTTTATCGAATCCGATTGCTCGATGGTGGAAGTGAATCCGCTCGTCGTGACCAAGAGCGGCGAAGTGCTCGCGCTCGATGCCAAATTCACCTTCGACGACAACGCGCTCTACCGGCATCCCGAGATCGCCGCGATGCGCGATACGGCCGAAGAAGATCCGCGCGAAGTCGAGGCCTCGAAGCACGGACTTAACTACATCGGCCTCGACGGCAACATCGCTTGCCTCGTGAACGGCGCCGGCCTCGCGATGGCGACGATGGACATCATCAAATTTTACGGCGGAAGCCCCGCCAACTTCCTCGATGTCGGCGGCGGCGCGACCGAGGAACAAGTGACCGAAGCTTTCAAACTCCTCGTCTCCGACGAGAACGTGAAGGCGATCCTCGTGAACATTTTCGGCGGCATCATGAAGTGCGACGTGATCGCGCAAGGCATCGTGAACGCCGTCAAAGCGGTCAACCTGCCCGTGCCACTCGTCGTTAGGCTGGAAGGCACCAACGTGGCTGCCGGCAAAAAAATCATCGCCGACTCTGGATTACCAGTAACGACCGCCGACGATCTGGCCGACGCCGCGCAAAAAGTGGTCGACGCTGCGAAAGGAAAGAAAACATGATCAAGGAAGTAGCTTTTGTCGCCATCGCAGTCTCCGATTTCAAACGGGCCCGCGAATTTTACGAGCAGACGCTCGGGTTAAAACCTGACTCGGCGCCGGGCGATTTCCCGTGGGCGGAGTACACGCTCGGCGGCACGACGATCGGCGTCGGCCAGCATCCCGCGTGGCAGCCATCGCGTGATGGGACGACGGTTGCTTTCGAAGTGGACGACATGGACGAAACGATCTCGGCGCTGAAAACGAAGGGCGTCGAGTTCGACATGGAAAAAACCGAGACGCCGGTCTGCTGGATGGCGCAGTTCCGCGACCCCGACGGGAACAAGCTCGTCGTGCACAAACGCAAACCTGCCTAGCGAATTGATGAATCAGGAAAGCAGGAAAGCAGGAAAAAGGCGGGGAAGCCGCCGCTGTTTATTCGCCTCCCGATTCCTTCCTGCTTTCCTGCTTTCCTGATTCGAACTCTTTTATGTCCGTCCTCGTTGATAAAAACACTCGCCTCTGCGTGCAGGGCATCACAGGTAGCGCCGGTGGATTTCACACGCGGCAATGCATGGAATACGGCACGAATGTTGTCGCCGGCGTCACGCCTGGAAAAGGCGGGCAAAAGTTCGACGACAAGGTGCCGGTCTTCGACACCATGTGGGAAGCGCGTCAGGAAACCGGGTGCAACGTCTCGGTAATTTTCGTCCCGGCAGCGGGCGCGGCGGACGGGATTCTTGAGGCAGTCAATGCCGGCGTCGAGCTGGTGATCTGCATCACGGAAGGCATCCCGGTGATCGACATGATGCGCGTGAAAGCCGAAATGGCTGGCCAAAATTCGTGGCTGATCGGGCCGAATTGCCCCGGTATCATCACGCCGGGTGAGTGCAAGATCGGCATCATGCCCGGCTACATTCACAAGCCGGGTAGCGTCGGCGTCATCTCGCGCAGCGGCACGCTCACTTACGAAGCGGTCTGGCAACTGACCTCGCGGGGCTACGGTCAATCCACCTGCATCGGGATCGGCGGCGACCCGATCAATGGCATGTCACACCTCGACGCCGTGAAGCTTTTCAACGACGACCCGGACACCGACTCGATGATTTTGATCGGAGAAATCGGCGGCTCGGCGGAAGAAGAAGCGGCCGCTTGGATTCAGGAAAATTGCGAGAAGCCGGTCGCAGCATTTATCGCCGGCACGACCGCCCCGGCGGGACGCCGGATGGGCCACGCCGGCGCGATTGTCTCCGGAGGAAAAGGAACTGCCGAGGGAAAAATCGCAGCCCTGAAAGCTGCAGGAATCGCCGTGGCCGAAACGCCCGCCACGATGGCCGATACCTTGATTGCGCGGATGCGCGACGGCAGATAAGGTCACGGCACATCGAATGAAAATTGAGCATCTTCGAGATACCCTTCATGCCGCGCCCTTCAAACCCTTCACGATTCATGTGGCGGATGGTCGATCACTGCACGTGCCGCATCCTGATTTCATCGCCATTGGTGGGAATGGGAGACTGGCGATTGTCATTTCACCAGCGAGACAGTCTCCTTCCTATTCAGTGATCGACATCCCGCTTATCACTGAGCTGGAAGTCGAAGGAACATTCAGCGGTAACGATTAGAAAATTTATGCCTGTCACCGCCAAAGGTCTTGAAGGAATCATCGCCAATTCGACGCGCCTCAGCGCGGTCATCGGCGATAAAGGGCAGCTCATCTACTGCGGCTACGACATCAACGAGCTGGCGGGAAAGGTGAGTTACGAGGAAGTGGTTTATCTCCTCTGGAACAACAAGCTGCCGAACCGCGCGGAGCTCGAGAATTGCCGGGAAACCCTGCGCTCGCAGCGTCAACTCCCTCAGGACATCATCGATTTTCTGAAGAACGCGCCGAAGAAAGCAGAGCCGATGGACGTGCTCCGCACGGCCGTTTCCATGCTCGGGGTTTACGATCCCGAGATGGATAAAGAGGCGACACCGGAGTTGAACAAAAAGCGCGCCCGCAGCATCACGGCGAAGATCGGAGTGATCGCGGCTTATTTTCACCGGGCGCGACAAGGGAAAGACCTGCCGCCCGTGCGCGACGATCTCGGTGAGGCGGCGCATTTTCTCTATCTCATGAGCGGCGAAGCCCCGTCGCAGGAAGCGGCCGACACCCTCAATGTCGCGTTCGTGCTCCACGCTGACCACGGGATGAACGCGTCGACCTTCAGCGCTCGCGTCACGATCGCGACCTTGAGCGACATTTATTCCGCGATCACCTCCGCGATCGGCACGCTCAAGGGCCCTCTCCACGGCGGCGCGAATGAAGGTGTCATCCGGATGCTCGAGGAAATCGGGAGTGAAGACAAAGTCGATGCTTACATCGAAAACGCGCTCGCCCAGAAGAAGAAGATCATGGGCATCGGCCACCGCGTTTACAAAACGCTCGACCCGCGCGCGCCACATCTGCAGAAGATGGCCGTGAAACTGAGCGAGAAACTGGGCGACCCGAAGTGGATCAACATGTCGGAGCGAATCGCGAAGTTGATGAAGGAAAAGAAGAACCTGAACGCGAACGTCGATTTCTATTCCGCGACGGTTTACTACTCGTTAGGCATCCCGACCGATTTGTTCACGCCCGTCTTCACGATCGCGCGCTGCTCCGGTTGGTGCGCGCATGTGCTCGAGCAGCTCGAGGACAACCGGCTCTACCGGCCGCTCAGCGAATACGTCGGCGAACCGGTCGGGAAAAAGGTCTTACCGCTCGACGAGCGCTAATCGCGGTCATCCTGAGCGGAGTCGAGGGATTCCGTGGCGCTGCCGTGAAGTGAGTGTGCCCGATCTCTGCGGGGTGCTCTTCAAGGCAACTCATCGGGATCCCTCGACTCCGCCTTCGGCTCCGCTCGGGATGACCGCGACCAAACGGCCGGGCCACTCCGTTGCGGCTCTCGGCTTCACCGCGTAACTGTTGCTGCCGATGAACCCGCCCGCCAAACCCTGGGGTCGCGAAACGCTCGCGCTTTTGCGCGCCGGGCCGTTTCGCCGCTACATCATCGGCGCGTGCGTTTCCGACACCGGCACCTGGATGCAGATGATGGCGCAAGGCTGGATCATGAGCGGCCTAACGAACAAAGCCGTCATGCTCGGACTCGTGAACTTCGCTTCGGGCGTGCCGATGATCTTCCTCACCATGATCGGCGGCTCGATCGCCGACCGCGGCGACAAGCGCAAGGTGCTCGTCATCACGCAGGTCGTGCAGATCGTTCTCGCGCTCGTGCTCGGCGTGCTCATTTACACCAAGCTGATCCAGATCTGGCACATCATTGTCGTCGCGGCATTGTTAGGCATCGCCTTCGCCTTTGAAATGCCGTCGCTCTCCGCGCTCGTGCCGGAATTGGTGAAGCACGACGAAATCGCCAGCGCGGTCGCGCTCGATCGCGCGGTCTTTCACGGCTCGCGCCTGCTGGGTCCTTCGATCGCCGGGATCGTCGTCGCGGTCTGGGGAACTGCGACCGCTTTTTTCGTGAACGCGTTCTCTTTCATCGCGTTCATCATTGCGGTCTTCTCGCTCCCGGCGCGACCGGTGGAGAGCGCGGAAGAGGAAGCGAAACGCAAGAGCGGGATCAAGGACGGCTTTCGCTACGTGCGCGCCGATCGACCGAGCCTCGCGATGGTCGGCATGATCGCCGTCATGACGATCTGCATCTTCCCGACTGTCTCGGTCATGATGCCGCTCTATGTGCGCGACGTGCTGCTGCTCGGGCCCGATAAGCTCGGATTTCTCATGGCCGGCGCGGGCCTCGGCTCGATCTTCGGCGCGATTATCTTAATCATGATCCCACGCCATCACCGGGCTGGTTCGATGGCGGCGGCGACGATCGCAGTCGCGATTGCGGTCTTCGGCCTCAGCTTGGTGCAGGGGTTCGCGCTCGCCTTTCCGGCGCTCCTCGTGACGTCGTTAGGCTTGTCGCTCATCTTTGGTCTTTCGAATACGATCGTGCAGGAACGCGCGCCGAATTACCTGCGCGGCCGCGTCTCGGCTGTGATGGGTTTGAGCTTCTTCGGCTTGATGCCGCTGGCCGGTCTTGGCGTCACCAGTTTGGCCGATGCGATCGGCATGCGGACGGCGCTGGCTGCTTCCTCCATCCTCTACGTGATCGGTTCGCTCGGCATTCTCGTGTGGATCGGCTCGCAACTGAATCAAACGCCCACGCCGCCCGCGCCATCCGCGGAAGTGCCGCCGGAAGTCGCCGTTGTTTCCTGATCGTTAGGCACGATGATTTCGTTTTCCACCTGTTGGAACTCCAGTCGTCACACCGCGGGCGACGCGATGCTCGGCGAAATCCGGAACCAGCTCGGCTTCGATGTGATCGAGCTTGGACATGGCATCCGCATTTCCCTCATTCCGGGCATCCAGAAGGTCTTCGAGCGCGGCCTCGTTCGCTTCAGCAGCCTGCACAACTTTTGCCCGCTGCCGGTCGAGGTGATGGGCGCTTCGCCCGATTGTTACACATTCTCGGCGCGGACGGCGCAGGAGCGCGAACGGGCGGTAAAACAGACACTGCAAACGATTGATTTCGCGGAGCGTCTCGGCGCGCCCTTCGTCGTGTTGCATTGCGGACGGGTGCCGATTCCGCGCGTGACGGATCCACTAATTCACTTAATCAAAGCCGGCCGGATGTATTCGCGCGAATATGTGAAGCGGAAGATCGCGGCCGTCGCGAAACGCGAGGCGCACGCGGCATTTTACATGGCACGAGTGAAGGAATGTCTGAAGCCGATCGTCGAGCACGCGGCGAAGAAGAACGTCCGGCTCGGGATCGAAGGCCGGCGCGACTACGAACAAATCCCGAGCGAACGCGAGCTGCCTGCCCTGCTCAACGAACTCGACTCGCCAAACGTCGGCTACTGGCACGACATGGGTCACATCCAGATCAAAGAAAACCTGGGCTTCGTCGATCACGCGGAATGGCTCGCGCAGATCGGCCCGCGCACGCTCGGTTGCCATCTGCAGGATTGCATCTGGCCGGCGCAGGATCACCAGCCGCCCTTCGCGGGCGACATCGATCTGGAGAAACTGGTTCCGCTTCTGCCGTCGAACTGCTTATTTGTCTGGGAAATGAGCCCGCGCAAAACCGCCGACGAAATTTGTCGCTCCGTCACCACCTGGAAAGAGCGCTTCGGCGAATGAAAAAGATCCTTCTTTGGTTGCTCCAGATCGGCGTGACGCTCGCCGTGCTCGTCTGGGTTTTCCACGATCCGCAGAAGCGCGCGCAGATGGTCGTGGCGTTACAAACGGCCGATTATCGCTGGATCGCGGCAGCGATGTTCGCCTACGCGCTCGTCGAGTTTTCCGCGGGCGTGCGCTGGTTCGTCCTGCTCCGGGTTCAAAAAATTTACCTCAGCACTCCGCGCGTCTCCGGGTTGTTTTTGATCGGCATGTTTTACAACCAGTTCCTGCCCGGCGGCACCGGCGGCGACATCATAAAAAGCTATCTGCTCTTGAAGGAGACCCCCGGCAAAGCGACCGGCGCGCTCCTCGCGGTCGTCTTCGATCGGATGGTCGGGCTCGTCGCGCTCATCAGCATCACCGGCCTATTGATTGCACTGCGCTACGACTGGCTCACGCAGCACGAGGAAACAAAACATCTCGTCTGGTTGCTCATGGCGATTCTCGGCAGCGCCGTGCTCATGCTCGTGACTTCATTCATCGTGAGCGGCTTCAATCTCGCGCACTCGCTCCCAGCGCGTTTTCCGGGACGCGACAAGTTGATCGAACTTTCTGCGTCTTATCATCTCTACGCGCATCATTGGCGCGCGACGCTGGCTGCATTCGGTTGCTCGATCGTCGCGCATCTCTCGACCTTCGCGACCTTCCTCTGCGTCGCCTACGCTTTCCGCGCGAAGGTCGCGCTGATCGACTTCTTCGCGATCATGCCGATCGAGCGCACGATCTCGTCGCTGCCGATCAGCTTCGCGGGCGTCGGTCTGCGCGAGAAGATTTTCCAGATCATGCTCCATGGCCTCTGCGGAGTGCCGGAAGCCGTCGCGGTCCTGATCGGTTCGATGAGTTTTCTCGTTATGCTCGTCTGCTGTCTGCCGGGCGGGATTGTTTACTTTTTCTACAAACCGAGCGGCCAGACGAAGCATGTGAAGCTGAGCGAGATGCGCGAGAAAGTGGCGACGCTGGAGCATGAAATCAGCGAGAACGAGTGAGCGGTGGCCCAGCCGCTTCTGTTCGTTAGGCCAATGAGTCGCCGTCGCCGCCCATTCGTCGCCGCGACTTTCGCGATGACGGTTGACGGAAAAATCACAACGCGCCGCTTTTCGCCGGTCGATTTCACCTCGCGCGAAGATAAGAAGCACCTCCTGCGTCAGCGCTCGTTAGGCGACGCCGTCCTGATCGGCCGGAGCACGCTCTCGCACGATAACGTGCGGCTCGGCCTGCCCGATCCGAAGATGCGTGCGGAACGCGAGGCGCGCGGCCAGGCTGTGTATCCACTGCGCGTGATCGTTTCGAATGAAGGTCGGATCGATCCGACGCTGAATATTTTCCAAACGGACTTCTCGAAGATCGTGATTTTTTCCACGACGCGAATGCCGCGCAAATACCAGATCGCGCTCCGGGAAAACGCGACGTTGCGCTTAAGCGTCTCGAAACACGTCGATCTCACGCGGATGCTGGAACAGCTCCAAAGCGAATACGACGTGCGTCGCGTCGCGTGTGAAGGCGGCGCCGAACTTTTCCGTGGATTGCTCGAGCTGCAGCTTGTCGATCAACTCAATCTCACGATCGCGCCTTACATTTTCGGCGGGAAAACCGCGCCTACGTTGACTGGCCGCGGCACCCGCTTTCTCCCGGCGAGCGTGCGCTGTTCGCTCATGGAAATGCGCGTCGTCGGCGAGGAATGCTTCGCCACTTATCGATTGCACTATCGTTAGGCGCTTTCGAAGTCGCCTTCGCACGCGCGTTGTCATCCCGAGCCGGCGGAGCGCGGCGAGGGATCTCACAAGCGTTGCTCGACCTCACCTGCACAATTACGCCAAGAGAACGCTTGCGAGATCCCTCGCTTCACTCGGGATGACAACTTGTGCGTGGTCGTCCGTTAACTTCAGTGCGCGTAGGACCTCGCTCTATGCGCGTTGATTCAATTGATCGCACACTCTCGTGCCCCTTTTTGCTTCCGTCACCTCAGCGCCTATTCTGACGCGCGCCTTTCGCGCACCTCATGCACACCGGCAACTCGATCATCATGCACGCGCCATGCGACAGGATTTTCGAAACGGCCGCCGATCTCGACGGCTGGCCACGCATTCTCCCGCATTATCGCTACATCCGCTTCCTCGAGCGCGGACCGGAACGAAGCATCGTCGAAATGGCCGCAGTGCGTTCCGGTATTCCGATCTCCTGGACGTCCGAATATCGAATCGATCGCGAGCGGATGGAGCTGCATTTCCTGCACCTGAAGGCGTTCACGCGCGGGATGCGCGTCGTCTGGACTTTCAAGGAAACGCCGGCCGGTGTGCTCGTTGAAATAATGCACGAGTTGCGCTTTCGTGTTCCCGCGCTCGCTCCGCTGGCCGAGCCGATCATCGGCGGATTTTTCATCCAGCACGTCGCGAATAAGACGCTGCGCGAGATGAAAAAGCATCTCGAAGCGCACCCGTAACGAATAGTAGAAGCATGTCCGCAAAGAAACGTCGCGCCGTCATCACCGGACTCGGTCCCCTCACCTCCGTCGGGATCGGGCGCGATGACTTTTGGAAAGGTCTGCGCGCGGAAGAAAGCGGCGTCCGCAACGTCACCTGCTTCGACAGTTCGATCTTCAACGCGCATTGCGCCGCCGAGATTCCGGATTGGAAACCGGAGGAGTTTTTTCCGCCGCATCGCCTGAAGCGGCTCGATCGTTACGCGCAATTTTCCGTCGCCTCCGCCAAGCTCGCGCTCGATGACGCCGGCATTAAGTGGTCTCGCGAAGAACCACAGCACCGGATCGGCGTGAGCTTCGGCACGGCCCTCGGCGGCATCGCCAACGCGGAATCGGAGCACGCGCACTTTCTGAAAAAAGGATCGCGCGGGGTGAATCAAACCCTCGCGCTCCAGGTCTTCGGCGGCTCCGCGCATACGAATATCGCTATCGAATTTGGCTTTCGCGGTGCTGGCACGACGAACTCGAACAGTTGCGCGAGCGGCACGATCGCGGTCGGCGAGGCATTGCGTTATATCCGCGACGATTTCGCCGACGTGATCGTGGCGGGCGGCGCCGAATCGCCGCTCAGCCAGCTTACTTATGGCGCGTTTGCGTTCATCAAAACGATGAGCCAGCACGCGGGCGATCCGCGTGAAGCCTGCCGGCCGTTCGATCGGTTGCGCGACGGTTTCGTGATGGGCGAAGGAGCCGCATCACTTGTGATTGAGGAGCTCGAGCACGCCCGCGCGCGTGGCGCGCACATCTATGCGGAGGTGCTCGGCTACAGCTTGAATAACGACGCCTTTCACATGACTTCGCCGCTGCCGAGTGGCGAGTCGTGTATTCGAGCGATGCGTGAGACGCTGGCCGACGCGGAGCTCGCGCCTAACGACATCGATTACATCAATGCGCATGCCAGCTCGACCCAGCTCAACGACAGCACCGAGACGATGGCGATCAAGCAGGTCTTCGGTGACCACGCGAAGGAGATCCCGGTCAGCGGGACGAAGGCTTACACGGGTCATCCGTTAGGCGCGACCGGCGCGATCGAAGCGGTCATCGTGGCGCTCGCGCTCGATCGCAGCTGGGTGCCGCCGACTTTGAACTGGGAGAATCCCGACCCCGCCTGCGATCTGGACGTGGTGCCACAACATGGCCGCGAGGCCGAGATCAACTACGTGCTCAGCAACTCGTTCGGCTTCGGCGGGATTAACTCCTGCATCATTCTCGGTCGCGCGCCGGTGGTTTGATTGACGCCGCTCGCGCGCGCTCCTAACGTGCGCGCGTGCAAGCCGAGTTGGAGCAATTGCTCATCCTGCAGGACCGCGCGCAGAAAATCCGCCAGGTCGAAGCCGAGCTCCGGACGCTCCCGCAGGAACGCAAAACGCTCGACGCGCAGACGACCGCCGCGGCCGCGCATCTCGAGGCTTTGAAACAGCGCGGCCGTCAGCTCGAGGTCGGTAAGAAAAAACTCGAGCTCGACGTCGGCACGCGGAATGAAAGCATTGCGCGCCTGAAAACGCAGCAATACGAGACGCGCAAGAACGACGAATTCAGCGCGATGGGTCGCGAGATCGAGCGTTATCAGGGCGAGATCAGCGGGCTCGAGGATCAGGAGCTCGAGATCATGGAGCAGGCCGATCAACTTAAATTGCAGATCGCTGCGGAGGAGAAGGAGACCGTGACTGCGAAAGAAGCGATCGGGCGCCAGATGGCGAATTTGGATTCCAAAGAAGGCGTGCTGAAGACGCGGCTCGAGGAGTTAACGAAGGAGCGCGAAGAGCTGACCGCAAAGGTGGATGAGGATTTGCTCGATCTGTTCAATCGCCTTTTCTCGAGCAAAGGCGACGCCGCGGTCGTGGCGCTGGAGCATGATTTCTGCACCGGTTGTCACATGAAAGTGACAACGCAGACGGCGGTGCGCGTTAAAGGTGACCGCGAGATCGTGAACTGCGAGCAGTGCGGGCGCATTCTCTACGTTGCCGAGTAGGAATTTTTATTTCGCTCCAGCGAGAATCATGGCTTTGCAAAAAGAGGATGGCCTCCAAATCGCTTAAATCGGCCGATGACATCCTCTGATCTTGCCGCCGTCGAAGCCAACCGGCTGGCCACCTTGCGCAGGAGCGGCCTGCTCGATTCGCCGCCAGAGGAAATCTTTGACCAATGGACGGCACTCGCCTCAAGAGTCTTGAAGACTCCTGTCGTCCTCATGTCGCTGGTCGATCGCGACCGGCAGTTTTTCAAAAGCCAGGTCGGACTGCCGGAGCCTTGGGCTGAGAAACGCGAGACACCGCTCTCCTACTCCTTCTGCCAATACGTAGCCGCCCTCGATCAGCCGCTCGTCGTCACGGATGCGCGCGCCCTTCCGCTCGTGCGCGATAATCTGGCCGTGCGTGATCTCGGTGTCATCGCCTACGCTGGTGTTCCGTTGACCACGACCGGCGGCGAGACCCTTGGCTCTTTCTGCGCGATTGATACCAAACCGCGCGATTGGACCGGCGACGAGTTGGAAATCCTTCGCGCCCTGGCCGAGCAGGCAATGACGCAGATCAACCTGCGCATCGACCTCGAAAAAGGGACTGAACAACTCGAACGATCGCGCGCAAATAATCGTGAACGGGAAGTGCGCTTTCAACAGGACGTGCACGATCTGCGCACGCCGTTGACGGCGGTCACGATGGGTCTCGACGCGGTTGAGATTTCTGGTCCGTTGAACGAGCAGCAACGTCGCTTCTGGAAGATCGCCCAAGAGAACGCGCGAGCCCTGTCCGATCTGGTGCGCACCATTCTCGAGACTCCCGCGAAAGCCGCTGCGATCAGCGAATTCCAACCCGAGGAAATCGTGCGGAGCGCGCTTGGATTCGTAGGGCCGCTGGCCGATCGCGCGGGCATCGTGATCGATACGAGCGCGCTCGCCAAGGTTCCGCCGATCGACGCGAATCCACAGGAACTCGTCCGTGTGCTCACGAACCTGCTGGCCAACGCGGTGAAGTTTACCCCGCGCGGTGGTCGCGTGTTTGTGCGGCTGGAGGAAGCGAGAAACGACGGCACGCCGTCAGTGCGTTTTGTCGTGACCGACGAAGGGATCGGCATCGCGCCAGAGGACCAAAAAACGATCTTCGGTGCGGGTGTTAAATTACATCGTTTCCAGGAAGGAAACGGCATTGGCCTCAGTTATTGCAAGCGCGTGATCGAAGCGCGCGGCGGCGAGATCAAAGTCGAAAGCGCGCTTGGTCAAGGCAGCACGTTTTCGTTTTTCATCCCTCAGCAAAGCTGAGGAAAACGTTCGTGAAGGAGCTTCTCGGTAACTTCAGACGTTGAAGCGGAACTCGACGACGTCACCGTCTTTCACGACGTATTCCTTGCCCTCGATCCGGAGCTTGCCGGCTTCGCGCGCTTTCGCGAAGGAGCCTAACGACACCAAATCGTCGAAGTGGACGGTCTCGGCCGCGATGAAGCCGCGCTCGAAATCGGTGTGAATGACACCGGCCGCCGCGGGCGCTTTGTCGCCTTCGTGAATTGTCCACGCGCGCGTCTCTTTCTCACCGGTCGTGAGATAAGTGCGCAAGCCTAACAAGTGGTAAACCGCGCGGATCAGCGCGCCGACGCCGCTGCTTTCGACGCCGAGATCGCGTAGATATTCCTGCGCTTCCGCTTCCGGCAGATCGACCAGCTCGCTCTCGATCTGCGCGCTGATGACTACTGCCTCGGTCGCGAAATGGCTCTTCGCGTAAGCCTCGACCGCGCGGACATGCTGCGCTGCGGCGTTCGTTTCGTCTTTCTGCGCGATCGCCGCGAGATCGGACTCGCCGACGTTGCAGACGAAAAGCGTGGGCTTGGAAGTCAGCAGAAAAAGATCACGCGCCGTGAGCTTTTCCTCATCCGTCAGCTCGAGCGTGATCGCAGGTTTTCCCGAATCCAAGTGCGGCAGCAACTTTTCGATCAGCGCGTTTTCCGCCTTCGCGGTCTTCGAGCCGGCGCGTACTTCTTTCTGCAAACGATCGCACCTTTTGCCTAACGAGGCCAGGTCAGCCAAAATCAACTCCGTATTAACGACTTCGATGTCGCGCACCGGATCGATCGAGCCGCTGACGTGATGGATGTCGCCGTTCTCGAAACAGCGCACGACCTGCACGATCGCGTTCACTTCGCGGATGTGGCTGAGGAACTGGTTGCCGAGCCCTTCGCCAGCGCTGGCTCCTTTTACCAGCCCGGCGATGTCGACGAATTCGATCGCGGCCGGGATGATCTTTTGCGAATGCGAAAGCTTGGAAAGGACCTCCAGCCGCGGGTCGGGCACGGTCACGACCCCGAGATTGGGGTCGATGGTGCAGAATGGATAATTTGCCGCCTGCGCCTTTTGGGTGCGGGTGACGGCGTTAAAAAGAGTGGACTTGCCGACGTTAGGCAAGCCGACGATCCC
>JBDTIQ010000196.1:0-4007 GCA_039936335.1 Chthoniobacterales bacterium | reverse complement strand
CCGGTAAAGCCGGGACGGCCGCGAAAGTGAAAGCGCTCGTCAACATGGTCATGAACATCAACACCGCGGGGTTGGCGGAAGGTCTCGGCCTCGGCGACGCGCTCGGGCTCGACCTCACGATGTTGCGAGAGGTTTTCACCGAGACCGGAGCGGATTCGCGCGTTTTGCAGACGGATGGCGAAGACATGCAGAAACGCGATCACGCCTGTTTTTTCTCCGCCGCACATGCTGCCAAAGACAGCGGGATCGCGCTTTCGTTAGGTGAAAAGGAAGGCCTCGACCTGCCGCTCGCGCGCGCGACGAAGGCGCAATACGAGCGGATGATTTCCGAGGGTCTCGGCGAGCTCGATAAATCGGGCATCGCGGAGCTGACCTTTAAGGGCCGCCACGCCCGATTGTCATCCTGAGCGGAGCGAAGGACCTCACAAGCGTTGTGCGACAATCCACGCCTAACGGACGCTTGTGAGGTACTTCGCGGTCTGCGCGACTCAGGATGACAAGTGCTGCAGACGCTCAGCGCCGGCGTAAACGTTCATTGTTTCGCCGCGCAGAAAACCGATCAGCGTCTGGTTGTTCGCCTGCGCAAACTCGACCGCCAGACTCGTCGGCGCGGAGATCGCCGCGATCGTCGCGATCCCGGCCGCAAGCGCCTTCTGCGTCATCTCGAAGGAGACCCGGCCGCTCAGCAGCAGGATACAATTGCCTAACGGAAAGCGCCCGCCGAGCAGCTCGTGCCCAATCAACTTATCTAGCGCGTTATGCCTCCCCACGTCTTCACGCAGGAGGAGCAACTTACCGTTAACATCGAACAGCGCGCAGGCGTGCAATCCACCGGTTCGCTGGAAAGTTTCCTGCGCCGCGCGGAGCTTTTCCGGCAGGCGCAGCAACATCGCCGGATCGATCCGCGGCGCCTCGACGATGGGCGGAAATTGCTGCATCGCCGCCTCGATCGTCGCCTTCCCACAGATGCCGCAGCTCGATGAACTAAAAACGTGTCGACTCAATTTAGTTGCATCAAAACTCGCCGGATTCGTTAGGCTAATTTCGACCACATTGCCCGCCGCCGGCTCCGTCGTCAGACAGGAAGTGATCTCAAAAATATCCGCCCTCTTCCCGATGATTCCCTCCGTCAGCGCGAAACCGGCGGCGAGCTCGCGATCATGGCCCGGCGTTCGCATCACGACCGCAACGCTCTGGCCTTCCACTCGGATTTCGAGCGGTTCTTCCAGCGCAACTTCATCCGGCTGCTCCGGCAGCTCGATGCCCTTTTGGTAGCGAACGACGCGGATCGTCTGCGCTGTTTCGCGCGGCGCGCTCACAGGTCGGCAGGCGTATTCACGTTCTTGAAAAGCGACACTTCGTCCGGTGTGATGTCACGCGGGACGACAAGTTGTCGCGCCACGGCCGTGCGCACAAAATTCTGCATCGAGAAATCCCCGCGCCGCAACGCTTCCTCGGCCAACGACGTACAACCTAACGAATACGCTGCGGCCAGTGGTTCAAAAAACTCGGGGCCGCGCGGCACCACGCCGGCGGTTTCCTCAAACTCCAAAAGCGAGCGCAAAAACTCCGGCGTCATTTGCGGCAGATCGACCGCGAGAACGACGAGCCGAGGCGCGATGCAACTTCTCAACGCCGCCGCCACCCCAGCAAGCGGGCCCGCGTTTTCAAACTCATCGGCGATTGTTTCGCAGCCGTTTCGCACCGGGCCGGAGATCATGAGTTGCTCGGGATTCAGCGTTCGTAGCGTCTCAAGTTGCCGCCGCCAGAGCGGCTCGCCGTCGATCTCGAGCAGCGCCTTATCGCGGCCCATCCGGGTCGACTTCCCGCCGGCCAAAAGCACTGCGCTAAAGCGCATCGTTAGGCAATTTGCCGGACTTTTAACTGCGCGTCGCCGAGTTGAAGCCGGCCGTCGGTCAGAATTCGCGCGCGCAAACCGCCCTTCCCGGCCCGCAAAAATGGCTCCGTGCCCGGGGCGAACGCGAGGTTCATCCAGTCGCATGGTTTGCAGTGTTGCGAGCCGCGAAATTGCACGCCTTGGAGCTCGAACTCGACGCCGATCAACTCGTTCAGGTCTACGCCGGAGACGATCACGTTGCGGCGCAGCACGCCGGGCGACTTCGTCGTCAAGGCAAGCTCGCGCGCGAGATCGTCGAACACTTCGCGCGAGAAAAAGGTGACCTGCCCCTGGTAATCATCTTTGTAATCGAAGTAACGATCGCCGCGAATGCCATGCCCGGCGACGCATTCAATCTCGGGACTTTCCTGAAACGGAAACTCACCGGCCGCCTGGCCGTAATGCCCGAAGTAGTTGTGCCCGGGTGAGGTGAAAATTTGCTCGATGATCATCGGGTGAGTCACGATGGCGGCGAGCGGACGGCGGCGCAACTTGACGCGGCTTTCACGGCGCGCGTTGCTGAACGGCAGCATGAGAACCGTCTGGCGCGTCTTCGCATACCTCAAACGCTATCCCTGGATGGCGGCCGGCACGCTCGGTTGCGCGGTCCTGAGCACGCTCATGATCATCGTCTTTCCGGCGGTGACGAAGTTCATCATCGATGATGTGATCGCCGGTCATCGGCCCGGCTTGCTCCTGCCGATGGTGGGCATCGCGTTGCTCTCGTTTTTTCTCCAGGACCTGCTCAATGGCCTGCGGATTTTGCTCAACAACAGCTTCGAGCAAAGAGTCATTTTCGATCTGCGGAGCGATCTTTTCCGACACATTGAGCGGCTCCCGTTGCGCTGGTTTGATAATCGTGCGACCGGCGATCTCATCACGCGCGTGGTCGAGGATGTGAACTCGGTCGAGCGCGTCCTGATCGATGGGATCGAGCAGGGTGTGATCGCGGTTTTGCAGGTCGTGATCGTGATGGCGACGCTCTTTTATTTTAACGGGACGCTCGCGTGGTGCGTGCTCGTGCCAGTGCCGTTGCTCCTCGGTGGCGCGCTCACTTTTACGCTGACGGGACCGAAGCGTTATCGCCCGCAGCGGCGCGCTGCTTCCGCGCTGAATGCTTTGCTCCTCGACGATCTAGCGGGGATTCGGCAGATCAAATCATTCGTTAGGGAAGAAACCGAACACGCGCGTTTCAATCGTGCGAGCGACGCACTCCGGCAGACGACTCTGCGGATCATGAAAGCGTGGGCGCTCTACAGTCCGTCGATGGATTTTGTGAATTCGTTAGGCTTGGTCCTCGCGATCGGCTTCGGCGGCCGCGCGGTTTTGCAGGGTCAGATGCAGGTTGGCTCGCTCGTCGCCTTCATTACCCTGACGCGATTTCTCTACGAACCGGTGACGCGTTTGCACCAGCTGAATCAACTCATTCAAGCCGGCCGCGCGGCCGGTGAGCGCGTTTTCGAGATCCTCGACCAGCCGGAAGAGCCCGGACTGACCGGCGGCGAAATGGTCGTGCGGATCGACGGCGAGATTCGCTACGACGACGTGAGCTTCAGCTACGCCGAGGGATTGACCGCGCTCAGCAATGTGACCTTTCACGCACAGACCGGCGAGACGATCGCGCTCGTCGGCGCGACTGGTGCGGGGAAGTCGACGCTCGTGAACTTACTCACGCGTTTCTACGAATTCACCTCCGGCTCGATCACGATCGACGGCAAACCGATCCGCGATTTTCGCCTCCATGCGCTCCGGGAAATGATCGGTGTAGTGACGCAGGAGAGCTTTCTTTTTAACGGCACGATCCGCGAAAATCTGCTCCTCGGAAAACCGGACGCGACCGACGAAGAACTGTTCGAAGCCGTCGAAGCGGCCAACGCGCGCGAGTTCATCGATCGTTTGCCTAACGGATTGAGCAGCGTCGTCGGCGAACGCGGAGTAAAACTCAGCGTGGGCGAGAAACAACGGCTCTCGATCGCGCGCGCGCTCCTGAAAGATCCGCCCATTCTGATCCTCGATGAAGCGACCGCGAGCGTGGATACGGCGACGGAACGACTGATCCAGCAGGCGCTGGAGAACCTGATGTTCCATCGCACCTGCATCGTGATCGCGC
>JBDTIQ010000195.1:0-7447 GCA_039936335.1 Chthoniobacterales bacterium | reverse complement strand
AACGCGGCCGTGCCCATCACCGCCGCCGCGGTTGCAGCCACGGCGGCGGTCTCATTTTCATCTCATACCTCGCGGCCCGGATGAAAACGAACAATCGGAAGATACAAGGGATGAGCTCCGCGAATCCGAGCGCGGCTCGAAGGTGCGATGCAGTCTTTGGCACACCACCCCCGGCGTCGCGGGAGCACCGCCCTCCAGGTTTGTCGGCTTTTCGCCGCCCGCCCAGGGGGTCGCCCCGCGATTGGCGCGCCAGCCGCGAATTTTTTCTTTCGAGATCGCCGCGCCGCCGCCACAATGCTGCCGACGTGGACGCCGAAACTGTGAGCCAGTTGCCATCGCCGGCTCTCGATCCGAAATGGGATCAATCGTCAGGCGAAGAGCTCGCGAACAGCATTAGCCATGGGTTCGGACTGGTCGCGGCGGTCGTCGGCGCGCCGATTCTCCTGGTCGCGGCCTGGCGCAGTGGCGACCGGTTTTTCTTTGCCGGCACGACGGTCTTCGCGGCGGCGATGCTGCTCGTCTATCTCGGCTCGACGCTTTACCACGCCTGCCCGCGCGGGGCGCTGAAATCGGCGCTCCAGGTGATCGATCACTCCGCGATTTTCCTGCTCATCGCGGGGACTTACACGCCGTTTACGCTCGGACCGCTGCGGGGGCCATGGGGTTGGACGATTCTCGGGTTCATCTGGTCGCTCGCGCTCTTCGGGGTGATCCTCAAGAGCGTCGGCGGCGCGCAACGGCGCCGCGGTTTCTCGCTCGCGCTCTATCTCGCGATGGGCTGGCTAATTCTGGTCGCGACACGGCCGTTCGTCGCGCATGTGCCGGCGGCGGCGCTGCTCTGGCTGCTCGCGGGCGGGCTCGCTTACACGGGCGGCATTTATTTTTTCGTGAATAAACGCCGTCGCTATACGCATTTCGTGTGGCATTTATTTGTGCTGCTCGGGACGGCCTGCCACTTTTTCGCGGTGCTGACCTGCGCCACTGCCTGATGACGACGACTCCTTTACCTAACGACACCATCCCGGTCGAACACAACGACCCGGTCAACGCCCGCATCCTCGCGATCTCGGAGGATAAAATCGCGGGGTTCGTGCTCGAGCCTTTCGTGGAAATCGCCGAGCGCTCGGGGGTGCCGGTCGAGACCGTGCAGGAGCGGATCGCGGCGATGTTGCGCGCGGGAACGGTGCGGCGCGTGCGACAGACTTTGCTCGCGACGAATCTCGCGAGCGGCGCGCTCGTCGCCTGGAAAGTACCGGCGGAGAAGCTCGACGCGGCGTTCGATTACATGTCGCAATGCGATCCGTTTTCCGGTCACGTCGTGCTGCGCTCGACCGATGCGGTGACGCCCGGGTCGGAATACAAACTCTGGACGACGCTAAAGGTGCCGCACGGTTTCTCTCTGCAGCGGCACGGCGAAATCCTGACGCGGCTGGTCGGCGCGGAGCATTTCCGGTTGATGCCGGCGGAGGGGATTTTCACTCTCGGGGTCGGGCATGTGCGACGGAAGAATGTCGAGCCGGGCATGCGCGCGCCAGAACCGGCGACGATGATCGTGGTGCAGCCCGCGACGTTGAGCGAAAAGGAATGGACCGTCTTGACCGCGCTGAAGCGGGAGTTCACGCCGAACGAGCTCCAGCCGTCGCCGTGGATCGCGCGCGCGGCGGAAGCCGGGGTGTCGATCGAGGAGTTTGAGGCGGTCGCGCAGGACCTGACGCGGCGCAAGATCATCGGGCGGTTTTCCACTTTTCTCGAACATGTGAAGCCGTCGTTAGGCGGGGTGCGGGTGACGCGCTTCAACGCGCTCTTTCACTGGGCGGTGCCGCCCGGACGCGAGCTCGAAGCGGGCGGAGAAGTGGGCCGGCACGAGATTCTCACGCATTGCTACTGGCGCGACGCGGGCCCGGAATTTCGCAACGTGAACATCATGGCGGTCGCGCACGGGACCGAGAAAGCGCGACTCCTCGAGCACAAGGCCGCGATCGATCGGCATCTCGAGGCGTGCGGCATTCCGGTTTCCTACACAAACGTCTTCTGGGGCGGCCGGAGTGAGATCAAGCCCTCGGAGATTTCGCCGCAGCTTTATCGGCGCTGGCTCGAGGAAGTGGGCGCGTCAGAGAGCACCTGACGTCCCGCGACAGTTGGTCGGAGGGATGAGCTCCGCGAATCAGCGGCGAAAGCCTTTTGATTTTATCGAGGCTGCCTCGACGCTCGCGGATTCGCGGAGCTCATCCCTCCAGGTTTGTGGGCGTAGCTGCGATCGAGTTCGCGGAGGAGCGCGACGGCGAACTCGCGGCGATCGATGGCGCGTCCGGCGGCCATCGCCAGTGAGCCGGCGCGTTCCCGCAACTCCACCGGGAACGCTTCGAGTGGCTGATTGATGTTCACGCCGATCCCGGCGATCGCGGCGAAGTGCGCGCCTTTTCCGGCGACGGTTTCGACGAGGACGCCGCAGACTTTCCGCGCGCCGATGTAAACGTCGTTAGGCGGCTTGATTGCGGGCGTGAGATGAAGTTGCTCACGGATCGTCGCCGCGACGGCTTCCGCCGCCCAAGTCGTTAGGCGCGCCGATTCCGCGAGCAGAATTTCCGGGCGCAGGAGAATCGAAAACCACAAACCCTGATGCGGCGCCGAGTGCCACCGATTCGCGCGCTGACCGCGGCCGGCCGTTTGTTCCTCGGCGAAAACGACGACGCCTTCCGCCAGTTCCGGCGTGAGCATCTGGCGGAGGAAATCGTTCGTCGAGCGGGTCGACTGGAGCACGATGACCTGTCGCCCGATGATGGCTTTGCCTAACGACGATTGAAGCTCCGATGGAATGAGGCGGTCGGCCCCTCCGCTCGCCTTACTCGTGCTCATACTCATACTCGTGCTCGTAGAATCTTAAAATCGAGCACGAGCACGATTACGAGTAGGAGCACGAGCCGATCAGGCGGCGACGTGAGTCAGCTCGAGGGAGAAATCGATCGCCCGTGCTGAGTGCGTGAGTGCGCCGATCGAGACGTAATCGACGCCGGTCGCGGCAATCTGCCGGACGTTGCGCAGATCGATCCCGCCGCTCGCCTCGAACTTCACTTTCCCCTTCCCGATCGCGACGGCTTCGCGCATTTCCGCGCCTCTCATGTTGTCGAGCAGGATCACCTCGATGCCTTCGATCTCGAGGAAAGCGCGGACTTGATCGAGGTTGTCGGCTTCGACTTCGATGCGAACTCCGGGGCGCTCCTTCCGCACGCGCTCGATCGCGGCGGTCAATTTCGCGATGCCGGGACGCGCCAGTAGGTGGTTGTCTTTCACCAGCACCATGTCGTCCAGGCCGATCCGGTGATTCACTCCGCCGCCCGCCGCGACCGCGGCTTTTTCAAATTTGCGCAGACCGGGCGTGGTCTTGCGGGTGTCGAGAATTTGCGCGCTGTTTTTGCCCGCTGCGTCGACGAATTCGCGGGTCAAAGTCGCGATGCCAGTCAAGCGCTGGAGAAAGTTCAGCGCGACGCGTTCAGCGGTGAGAATGGGACGCGCTGGGCCACGAATTTCCAAAACCGTTGCGCCACCTGCAACGACGGCGCCGTCTCGCTGCACGATCTCGATCCGTAATCTCGGATCGACCCGCCGAAAAACTTCCGCGGCGACTTCAACGCCGGCAATGATCGCCCGTTCCTTCGCGACGATTCGTGCGGAAGCCTGTTCGGTTTCAGAGACGAAATATTCCGTCGTGATGTCGCCGCTGCCGATGTCTTCACGCAGCGCGAGGTCGATGAGAAGGAGGTCGTCAGCAGAGAAATCCATAGGCGTCGTGCAGCCGGAAGGGCGCGAGCGAGAAGGATGCGGCAAAAAGCCAGCGGAACAAGCGGACGCGGGCAAAAAAAAGATCCGGGCAGGGCACGCCGCGGAGAAACTTCCCAATGCGAGGCCGTGCCGCCGCCCGAATCGCCTTAACCGATGCAGTTAGACAGCGCGCTTTGTTAGGCGTTCAACCGAAGTGCGGGGGGCGAAAAGATTCCCAATCCTCCTCCTGCTCTTGCTCTTGTTCTTGCTCCTGATTGCCTGGATTGGATTAGGAGCAGGATCAGGAATAACAGCGGAGATAGAGCGGATTTTAAATCCCATCCCCGCGGTGTAGCGGCGGGCGTGTCGCCGCTGGGGGCTTGACGATGACTTCATGGGAAGCCACGCGCATTGCGGCCGGCACGCCTCTACAACAGCAACTCGCCCTGCGTCTGAGTGCCGACGCGGGCGGCTTCGTCACGCGCTTCCTGGAGGAGCGATTTGAATTCACACTTCTCCATCGCTTCGATCATGCGCGGGTAATCCGGCATGATCCGGAGGTCGTCGATCGGAATCGGGAGCTCGAGGTGACAATCGAGATCGACCATCCGGCGATTTTGCAAAATCGTCTCGCGCGCGATCTCGAGCTTGTCGCGGGTCTTCGGGAGTTTCACCCGGTCGAGCCCTTGCAGAAGCGCATCGAGGCTGCCGAATTCACGAAGCAGTTTCGCGGCGTTTTTTCGGCCGATGCCGATGCCGCGGATGTTATCGACCGCGTCGCCGGAGATCGCGAGAACGTCGCCGATCTGCGCCGGCGGCACTTCCCATTTTTTGGTGACTTCTTCTTCGCCTAACAGTGCGAAACCGTCCTTCGGCGAGGCGAGATCGGCCTTCGCGGTGCTGTAGATTTTTACCTGCGGACTAACGAGTTGGTAAAGATCCTTGTCGTTCGTCGCAAGGATGACTTCCATCCCGCGCGCCGCGGCTTTCATTGCGTAGCAGCCCATCAGGTCGTCGGCTTCCGTGTCCGGGACTCCGATGTTTTTGAAGCCGAGAATCGGCGTGAGTTTCTGGATGTAATCGAGCTGCGGCAACATGCGTTCGGGCATTTCCTTGCGCGTTTCCTTGTAGCCGGGTTGCAGCTCGGTGCGGCGCTGCGGCAGGCCCATGTCCCACATGACGGCGGCGAGGTCGGGCTGGAGATGTTTCAGCATGAGGCGGAGGGTTTTTGTGAAACCGAAAATCGCGTTGGTCGGTTCGCCGCGGGAGTTCGAGAGATGCAGGATCGCGAAGTAGGAGCGGTAAACGTAGTAGTGACCGTCGATGAGAAGAAGTTTCATGGGCGAAGCTCGAGGATCGAAAGAATATCGGAATCAGAAAATCGGGAGAATATCGAAATTCAAAATTCAAATTCTCGAAGGTCCGAAACGCGCTGGTTTTGAATTTCGGACTTTGAACCTTCGTGCTTGTTTCGAATTTCGATATTCGGATTTCGTATTTTCTGATTTCGTATTTCCGCTTCCCCCGATTCGCAGTTAATTGGCCCGATGCCAGATGAATGGATCGTGCGCGTGCACGGGAAAGAATATGGACCCGTGGATGCGGATGAACTTCGCGAATGGCGCCAGGACGGCCGGTTGATCCGCGAAAACGAAGTGCGCGAAGAGGGAACCGATCGCTGGTTCCCGGCCGGTGAACTGATGGAGGTGTTTGCGGACGAGTCCGCCGCCGTGCCGCCTCCGATCCCGGCGCCCCGGATGAGTTTCGGCGCGATCTTCGCATCGGGTTGGCAGGTTTACCGGAAGGGCTTCTGGCGCTTTTTCCTGCTCGCGCTGCTTGTTTCCGGGCCGTCGTTTTTCCTGCAAATCGCCGCGCCTTTTCTCGAAGCGCCGAACAAGGCGGGTCAACTTCCGATCGTGATTGGCGCGGCCGTGGTCGTGTTTGCGATGATTGTGCTGCTCGTGATCGCCTGGCCTTTTTCGCTCGCGGGTTTTCAGGTTTTAGCGGCGGATTTGTTGGAAGGCCGCAATCCCGGCGTCCGCAACGTGCTGGTGCGCTCGAAGCCGCTCTGGACGCGGATGTTCACGCTCGCGCTGATCGTTTACGGCTCCTATTTCCTCTGGACGGTGGTCCCGCTTTTGGTGGCATTGTCGCTCGCGACGTCGGGCTCGGCCGGCGCGCTTTTGCTCGTGCTCTTCCTGCTCATTTTCACCGCTTACATGGTCGGCCGGTTGTTCATTAACTTTCTTTTCTGGCATCAAGCCGGCGCGCTCGGGGGTGTCGATTCGATGGAAGCGCTGCGCGAGAGCAAGGATCTCGCGCGGAGCGGCTCGGAACGTCCACGACTCGAGCGGCCGCTCTGGCGCGGCGCGATCATCGCTTCGCTTTGGCTGCTCGTGATCATCGCGCTGAATATCGGGGTGGAATTACCCGCGTTGCTCTGGCGGCTGCGCGGCATCACGACAGTGGAGCAGGCCCTCCCGCTCGTCCAGGCGATGGCGAAGAGTAACGCGCTCGATTGGGCCGGTGCGCTCACGACTCTTGCCAGTTGCCTGATCAGCGCGCTCCTGCGCGGCTGGCTCGCGGCGATTTTCGTGGTGCTTTATCTCGACACGAAACGCGGGTTGCCGAAGGTGGAGCGACCGCTTTGATTTCAGCGCGGAGGAGCAGAAAGAAGATTGGAGAAGGAATGTGAACCCGCTCCAAAGCCCAAGCCCACGTCTTGGAGAGGTGAGCTCCGCGAATCCAGAGCGTCGCTCCAGCGTCTAATCTGATCGGGCCGCCTCTCCCCCGGCGTCGCGGGAGTTCCGCCCTCCAGGTTGGCGTTCTGCGCCCGCTTACAGCGCAAGATACGGCAGGAGTCCGTGGATGCCGCCTTCGCGACCGAAGCCGCTCTCCTTATAACCGCCAAAGGGACTGGTCGGGTCGAACTTGTTGTAGGTGTTCGCCCAGACGACACCCGCGCGCAGCTTGCTCACGATCTTGAAAATCTTGCTGCCTTTATCCGTCCAGACGCCGGCGCTCAATCCATACGGCGTGTTATTCGCCCGCTCGATCGCTTCTTCCGGCGTGCGGAAGGTCATCACGCTCAGGACCGGGCCGAAGATTTCTTCCTGCGCGATCCGATGCGAGGCGGTTACGCCGGTGAAAAAGCTCGGCGGATACCAGTAGCCTTTGTCCGGCAGGCGGAGGCGCGGCTGGACGAGTTCGGCACCTTGCTGCACGCCGCTCTCGACCAGCTCACAAATTTTATCGAGCTGCATCCGGGAATTGATTGCGCCGATGTCGGTGTTTTTGTCGAGCGGGTTGCCGACGCGCAGAGTGGAAATGCGGTCGCGCAATTTGCGGATGACCGCCGGGAAAACTCCTTCCTGCACGAGCAAACGCGAGCCGGCGCAACAGACGTGGCCTTGGTTAAAATAGATGCCGCTGACAATACCTTCGACGGCCTGATCGATCGCGGCGTCTTCGAAAATGATGTTCGCCGCCTTGCCGCCGAGTTCCAGCGTGAGGCGCTTTTTCGTTCCCGCGACGGCGCGTGTGAGCATTTTGCCGACGGCGGTCGAACCGGTGAAGGCGAGCTTGTTCACATCCGGGTGATCGACGAGCGCCTGGCCGGTTACGCGCGCGCCGGTGACGATATTAACGACGCCATCGGGCAGCCCGGCTTCCTGGAAAATCTCCGCCA
>JBDTIQ010000194.1:0-7356 GCA_039936335.1 Chthoniobacterales bacterium | reverse complement strand
CGCTGCTCGTGCTGGCCGTTTGGTTTTCGCGCAAAGAGAAGGTGCTGGCGTTGTGAGACGGTGCTGGTGGATTCCGGGTAGCGGTCGCCGCGGCGGACCTGGTTCCGGTGTTCCACCGCAACGAACTTTTCCTGCCGGTCTCGCTACAAAGAAAGTTCGTGATGGCGAGGACGCTATCACCAGGTCCGCCGCGGCGACCGCTACCCGGATCGTGGCATTTGCGCTTTTTGCCCTCACAACCTCTGCTTCCGCGTTCACACTTCAACAACGCATCGACGCCGCTGCGCCTAACGAGAGTATCACGATAACCGCGGGTGTTCACCCGGGCCCGATCACGATCAGCAAGCCGCTTCGTCTCATCGGCCAACCCGGCGCGGAAATCCGCGGCAATGGGCACGGTAATGTCGTTACGATTAAAGCCGATGATGTCACCGTGAGCGGTTTCCGCATCACCGGCTCCGGGCTGAGGTTATCGGACGACAACGCCGCCCTCTTCGTCGCCGGCAACCGCGCCACGATCGAGCACAACGTCGTCGCAGACTCACTCCACGGCGTTTACCTAAAGAAAGTGCGCGATTGCCGAATCGTTGGGAATCGCATCCGCGGTAAGACTACCTTACTTACTTCCACCAAACCGATCGAAGAAACCTTGACCGCCGGCATCGGCGAACTCTGTGAAGTGCCGCTCAACCAAAACGAGCGCGGCAACGGGATTCACCAGTGGTATTGCGAAAACAATCTTGTCTCGGGTAACGAGATCAGCGACACGCGCGACGGCCTCTATTTCTCGTTTACCAATCACTCGCGAACGGTGAACAACCGGGTGCACGATGTCCGCTACGGCCTGCATTACATGTATTCCGATAACAACCTTTTCGAGAACAACACCTTCGCGGAAAATGCCGCCGGCGCCGCGATCATGTTCTCCCATGACATTGTGATTCGCGGCAACCGCTTCGTCGATAACCGCGGGTCACGCGCCTACGGCATCCTCTTTCAATCGGACGAGCGCGTCCGGGTGGAAAACAACCTTATTCACAACAACGCCGTCGGCCTTTCCTTCCAGCAGGCGAATGATTTTGTCGTTAGGGCAAATGATGTGAGTGGTAACTACATCGGTCTGCGTTTCTACGGTAACTCTGACGGCAACGCCTTTACTGAAAATCGGTTCAGCCAAAACCTCCATCCGATCGATGTCGATGGCGCGGGCGATAACAATCGCTGGGCGGTCAACGGCGTCGGGAACTTCTGGAGCGGCCAGGAGCGATTCGATTTAAACGGCGATGGGATCAACGATCTGCCGCATCATGAGCTCGATCTCTTCGGGCCTCTCCGGCGCGAGTTCCCGGCGGTCGCGCTTCTTTCCGGAAGCCCGCTGGTGAAGCTATTACGTTTCGCCAACGAACGCGCGGCCCTTCCCGGGATCGATTCGATCACCGATCCCGCGCCGCTCACGGAAGATTTCTGGACCATCCGGGCGCAACAGGCACTGCGTGAGAGAACGAGGAAATGAAAAGAGGCGGCGAGTCTTATCCGGGTAGTGCGCGCGTCTCGCGTGCTGGTTGTCGCGTCTCGCGACAACGAACTTTCTTTCGCAGCGAAAGTCCGCGAACGCGAGACGCCTTCGCCAATACGCGAGACGCGTGTGCTACCCGGGCATGATCACTGCGCATGAGCTCCGAAAAAGTTACGGCCGCAAGGAAGTGTTGTCTGGGCTGTCTCTGGAGGCGCGTCCCGGTGAGATCACGCTGCTCGTAGGCGAAAATGGCGCGGGCAAGAGCACGACGATGAAGATCCTTGCTGGCCTCGCCGCGCCGGATGGCGGGAGCGCAGTGATCGCGGGTCATGACATCGTGAAAGCGAAGCTGCGCGCCCAGCGAGCGCTCAGCTACCTCCCGCAGAACCCCGGATTCCATCCACGTCTCACTTGCCTTCAGGTGCTGAACTTTTACGCCCGGCTGCGCGGCGTAGAACGTCTCCGGATTGATTTCGTCATCGAGGCAGCTGGCCTAACGAGCGTAAGACAGGAACGGGTCGGGGCGCTTTCCGGCGGCATGCGACAGCGACTCGGGATTGCGCTCCTTCTCTTACCTAACGCGCCCGTCCTTCTACTGGATGAACCGGGTTTAAGTCTCGATCCGGGCTGGCGCCATCGGCTGCAGGAAACCCTGCAGGAAGAAGCCGTCCACGGGAAAACGATTTTAATGGCGACCCACCTGATCGCGGAATGGAACGGGATCGCGCAGCGTTGTCTGCTTTGTCATGAAGGGCAAATTGAACGCGAGTTGGATCCAGCCCATCTACCTAACGACTTCAACATTTTCCAGAGGCGCTACGCGGCGACTCCGGAGAGCGGTCGCCTCGCCGAAACCGTCTTCGCTCGACCGCCAAGTAAAGTTCGCGCTGGCGAGGCGCCATCACCGGCACGCGGGGCGCCCGCACACGGGCGGGCAGGCTGTGCGCTCCCCAGATGAACGCGCACCTCGTTGAGCCGAGACAGAGCGCGCTGCGTCCGCTCAAAGCCGTGGCGGCGCGGGAACTTCACGCGGCCATCCTGAACCGTTACTTGCAACTCTTCTGCCTGCTCGCACTCGGCGGCGGAATCGGCGCCGCGCTGGTGACGAGCACGCCGGACGCCGCGCCGATGTTGATCCTGCAAATGACGCTCTACTTCGTCTCGCTTTTCGCCTTGCTCGTCGGGACGAGCAGCGCCCGCGCCGAAAGCGAGGAGTGGCCGCTGCTCTTTGCCCAACCGATACCCCGTTCGGCTTTTCTGTTCGGGAAATTCATCGCCCTCACGCTCCTCTTCGCCGCCGTCCTCGCATTGCTCTTTCTGCCGGCTTTATTCGTTAGGCAAGCGGACGTCACCTCCCTTCTTTTTTACGGACAGACGCTGGCGCTCGCCGCAGGCTTCGTTGCGTTGGGGCTCGCCGCCGGATTCTTCGCGCGCGATCGAGTGCAGGGACTCATTCTGGGAGTCAGCATCTGGCTCTTTCTGCTCTTCGGAATGGACCTGGTCGCGCTCCTCATAACGCGTTTCGGTTTGCTGCAACGCTGGCCGGATATCTGGAGCGCGCTTCTCATGTCGAACCCGCTCGACGCCTTTCGAATCAACGCGCTCTTCGCTCTGGAACGGATCCCGGCGGAGGCGGCAAAGCAGACGCCTCTCACGAACTGGTGGCTTGCTCATACCAGTCTTTGGTTGTTCGCGATCTCTCTGGCCTGGATGGCGGCGCTGCTCAGCTTTACGGCGCGGCGTCTGAAACATTGGGAGGACTAACGAATGGCCATGAGCTTGAAGAAACTGGACGTGCGCCCTTTGATCGCAAAAGGAATTGAACCCTTCGCCACCATCCGAACATCCGTCGATTCCCTCAAGAAGGGCGAGAGACTTACTGTGACCGCTCCGTTTCTTCCTTCGCCCTTGATCGAAAAGCTGAGAAGTGAAGGCTTCCGGTGCGAGGCATCTCACGAACCAGGCGGCGCTTGGGCAGTGACTTTCTGGCGGAGCGACTAGAGAGCTGGAGCCGGCGGTCTCCCGCGCTGATTGGAGGGCTGAGGCTCCACGAATCCAGAGCGTCGCGCAGCGCTTGTTGCAATAGAGACGGCTCGCCGGCATCGCAGGAGTTCCGCCCTCCAAGTTTGTGGACGCTTCAGGCTTTCGCCCGCCCGCTCACGGCGTCACGTGGAGCACGCCGTGCGCGCCGATCGCCATGTTGCGCATGCTGTGGTCGACGAAAACGTAATCGCCCGGGTGCGGCATGATCGCGTCGAAAACCATCCCCTGGCCAGGACCTACCGTGTAAGTGGAGACACCTTTGAGCGCGTGTTTCACATCGCTATCAGGATAGACGGCATCGAACATGCCGCCGATGATGTGAAAAGAGCTGTAGAGATTCGGCCCGGCATCCACAAAGTAAATCCTGATCCGCTGCCCGACTTTCGCGGTCAGCGGATGATCCTCATATTGGAAAGCGATGCCGTTGAAGACGACTTCGTCGGGAGTGACGGCGAGCATCTTGTCATAGTTACCGGTCATGAGTTTCCCACTCTCTTGCTGCGAATACCATTCGCCTTGCACAAGGACGTAACTGACGTCCGCGGGCGGCAAAGGTTCGGCCGGATCGACAATGATCGCGCCATACATCCCGTTGCCGATGTGGAGAAGGACCGGCGCGGTGCTGCAATGGTAGATGAAACACCCGGGTACGCTTGCGACGAAGGAGAATTCGACGCGGCCACCCGGAAGCGCGGAACGGAAGGCGGTCGCGGGATCGACCTGGGCGGCATGGAAGTCAATCGAATGCGCCATCGTGCCGTTATTGAGGAAGGTGACATTTACGGTCTGGCCCTGGCGCACGTGGATCACGGGTGCGGGCACGGTGCCGTTAAAAGTCCAGGCGTGATACTGCACGCCGCTGGCGATTTCGACGTTGGCGTCGCTCGCGGTGATTGTGACTGCGACTGTGTCGCCGTTGCCGATCAGAGGTGGCAAAAGCGCGGGAGCCGCGCGGGCCACGGGCGCCGTCGAAGTGAGCGAGAGCGGCGAGACGGCCGCGGCGGCCCTCTCCGGGGTGGGCGGCGCGGCGTTCACCGCGCTCCCGAGAGTGCCAAGCGCCACGACCAGCGCGAGGGCAATCGCGACAATGGCAGCGACCTGATGCGGCCACGCGAGAATGGGCGGGGTGCGTTGCCAAACCGATTTGGGCGCCCATTCCATGAGTGATCCCCAGAGCGGGAAGCGCCGGCCGATGAGGTAATCGAGGCTGTAAGGAGTGCTCCCGAGCAGGCGCGCGAAGAGAATGAGAGCAATGAAGACGAGCGCGTAAACCAGCGCCGGCCCAAGGTTGGTCGCGCCGGCGGTGTAAGGCCCGCCGAAACCTCCCGCGGTCGCCCAGATGAGGAGGCTGAAGACTGCACCCGCCAGGTAGGTCAGACGGCGCGCGAAACCGAGGATCAGACCGGTCGCGATCAAGGTTTCAATCCAGCGGGTGGCGCCAATGAAAAGGCCGGCGTGCGGCGGCACGATCTGCAGCCAAAAATTAAACCAGGGCGCCATCCAGCCTGGCTGCGACCTGGCCGCATTCTCCAGATAGCCGACGTAATGAGCGGCGAACGCCGGCTGCCATTTCAGATAAGCGTCGACGGCCATCACGACACCGAAGGCGGCGCGCACTCCGGCGGCCGCGACGAACACCCACGGCGCGGCCGTCGTCTGCTCAGTTGACTCCATTGTTGTTTTCATATTTTGAATCGCGAACGTTCTTCTGGCTTAAAGCGAGGCGGAAGATTGCCGAGTTCTTTTTGCATTCTTTCGTCCAAGACGACGTGCTCCGCCGACTCGAGCACGAGATCGGCCCAGGGATAGACTTGTGACTCTTCCAGTTCGTTATGAGTCTCAAGTCTTCGGCTGACGCCACCGACCTGCTCCTGCACTGCTCGAAGACCTGGCTCCGATGGATGAGAGCGCAGTGCGCCGAGTTGTTTAACGGCTGCGGCTAATTCGCGCATGAAATAGTCGTGATCCTCTTGCAGACGCGAGATCGTGCTCCTGGCGATTTCCAACGAGGGTCCGCGGCCTCCCTTCTTCAGTGGCCTCTCCAAGGCCCGCAATAGCGTTGGGAATAGATGCAAGTGCTCGGCGCGAATATGCATCGCCAATCGCGCCCAAAAACGATCCAGCTGGGAAAAGCTCTGTTCCAGCCGGCGCGCCGAAAGCGCAGCAAAGAAGCCCGCCAGCAACTCATCGAGTTCCGAGTGATCGTGCGCGAGTAGAGCCGGCATTGCCTTAGGTGCGCCTGGCGAGGTGGCAGATGCGGTTTCTTCTTTCGATTGTACAAACTCTTTTTTCACGCAGTTGCTCAGATCTCTACGGCTGGATCGACTTCGATGCGAAATGTGCATGCACGACATCGCCGACCAGAATCGCCGCCGGATAGAGAACCTCCTCTTCGCTTTCGGCATGCAGCTTAAGCGTTTCAGCCAGGCGTTCCACTTCCGCGTTGCCCGCCTTCGTGGCGACGGCCCCCATGCGCGAGGTGGCGGCGTGAATCGCCTTATGCTCTTTCAGCATATGAGGGAGCTCCGCGCGCAAGGCGTCGGTCATGGCCAGGACATCGCGCATTCCGGGATTGAACTCACCGCGGGAGAGCGGGGCGAGTAGAGCCAGGGGTGGCAGCGCGATCTGTTCTTCGCGCTGAAAATGCGGGTCCAGGATAGCCGCCAGCTGGCGTGCCGCTTCGCCGACTTCTCCCTCCACCTTTGTGGCGGCCACAAGCTGCTGGTGAATTTCCGCGTGCTCGGCCCGGATGGCTGCTGGAATAGGAAACTTCGCGTGCTGGGCATGTGCGGCGGTTTTAGTCGTCTGCGCGCCGGCGACGGTTGCCAGGACGCCCAGCCCCAGCCCGACGAATGCGGCGGCGACGGGAATCCAGCCATGGAGAGATTTTGTAACTTTCATCTTGTTGCTACTTTCGTTGTGTTTCATCGTCCCTCGTTCCCTCTTCGACTCATTTCTCCAAAAACTGTTGCAAGACAACTGCTTCGTTATGCTCCTGATCGCGTGCCCCATAGAGAAGAGTCACGGTGTCCTGCCTCGCTTTGCTTTTGATAAGTCCCACCTCGTCCGGATGACTCTTTAACTCAGCGAGGTAACGCCGGCGAAACTCCTTCCATTTCTCGGGATCGTGCCCAAACCATTTCCGTAGCTCGGTGCTGGGCGCGATTTCTTTTAACCAGAGTTCGACCGCTGCTTTTTCTTTCGTTAGGCCGCGGGGCCAGAGCCGGTCCACGAGAACACGAGCACCATCGGTCCCGGCCGCCTTCTCATAGACCCGTTTGAGTTTGAGTGCCATTGCTCCGCCCTTCATTCACCGGCCCTTTCGGCCAGGCTCGCGAAGGCATATTCGCGATACATCTTTGCCATCACGCTGCCGGGAATGCCGGCTGGGCAGACCGCGACGCATTCGTAAGTGTTGGTGCAGTTGCCAAAGCCTTCCATATCCATCGCGCGCACCATGTCCAGGACGCGACGATGGCGTTCCGGGCCGCCTTGCGGGAGAAACGCGAGATGCGAAATCTTGGCGCCGGTGAAGAGCATCGCTGACGCATTCGGACACGCCGCCACGCACGCGCCGCAGCCGATGCAGACGGCCGCTTCCATCGCCAGGTCGGCGCGGTGTTTTGGCACAGGAATGGTATTCGCCTCAGGCGCGGAGCCGGTGCGAGTAGAGATGAATCCTCCCGCCTGTACGACCCGGTCGAGCGCACTTCGATCGGTGACCAGGTCTTTGATGACCGGGAAGGCCCGGGCGCGGAATGGCTCCACCAAGATAGTCGCGCGATCCGGAAAAGAGC
>JBDTIQ010000193.1:0-12658 GCA_039936335.1 Chthoniobacterales bacterium | reverse complement strand
CACCTTCGAAACCGGCACGGCGAAGACCCTTCACGATGTACCTGTTCTTTCGCAGGAGATTCCAAACCAATTGAGAGCGGAAGTTTTCGAGCATGAGGACCATGATGCCCTGGTCGAGGGCGTAGTAACCATCTGAGATCCACATCTCACCTTTCTTATCACGCAAGCTAGGATTGAAGCCGCTCGGCATATGATAGTTGAGAACGACCCCCGGATATTCCTGGAGAAAGTGACGGAACGCCGCCATCGAAATCTCCGGGGCGAAAGGGAGCGAAGCGACCGCCGCCGAAGGCATGAGCGTGCCATCATCCGGACCGTCAGGAACGCCGCGCGCCGCATAGCCCAGAGTCGGATAGCGTTTGTTCCCGACCTTCACGATCCGATTGCTCGGGCCATCGCCGGCGTTCAAGCCCCAGCAGTTTTTGCCGTAGCCTTTGAAGCCGCGTTTGTTTTCGATCGCGTATTGGCGCTGAATTAGAGCGGCGCGCCGGCTGTTCTCAAAATAATCGCAGTCATGCTCGCGCATAAAACGATCACGGATACCGCGGAAGTCGATCCAGGCATGCGGGAAATGGTGGATGAAAAGTGGTCCCGCATAAAGGAACTCCTTCCCGTAAAGCGCGCGCCATTTATAAGTCGCGGTAAAAGCATGATAGCTCTCCGGCGGCAGCGGATGGGTGGGCGAAGCCAGGCCCAACAAGTAAAGCAATAAACCTTCATTGTATCCTTTCCAGCGATCAGATGCGAAACCCTTTCCCGGCTTCCAAGCCATCGCGAGTGTCTCGCCTCCGTTCAACGCCCAGGTCCACTCGATACGCTCATAGAATGCCTGGACCAGGCTGCGGATTTCTTTCTCTTCTTTTGTCCTTTTACCAAAGTAACTGGCCGCAACGAGCATCCCGGCGAGGAGCAAGGTCGTATCGATGAAGGAAACCTCGCACTCCCACGCCCGGCGTCCGGTTTTCATCTCGAGAAAATGGTAACAAAAACCGCGATGCCCTATGGTGTGGAAGGTCGCGCCCGGAGGCCCCTCCATAAAAAACCGCATCGTTTTCAGGGAACGCGTGACTGCCTCGGTTCGCGTGATCCAGTTCCTTTCTACCGCAGCCGGATAAGAGGAGAGGGCAAAGCCAACCGCAGCGACACTAGCCGGCGCACCAACGCGGGAGGTGTCCGAGACCAGCCCGTTTTCCGGATTCGCTCGCAGGAGAAAGTAATCAAAGGCGGCCCTCTGGAGATGATCAAGAATCGATTCGTCGCTGGGCATAAAATCAGAACCTTAGCTCGATCGCGGCGATTCCCAACGGCGGCACGGAGACTGTGAACGCAAGCTCATGATTCTGGTAATCGAAGGCGAGGTCTTCCTGCACCATCTTCGATGCTTTGTTCAGCTCTTTAAGCGTTGCGGCGGAAAGGTATTCCGGCGAACCGATTCCTTCCCAATGCTTGCGCGCGTTGGCGTGCTCCTCATCAATACGCCGGAGCCGGACCTTGGCGGGCCGTTTCTTGAAATTCTTTAGCTTTACCAGCACGTCCTCCGTTTTAACCGGGTGGCGCGGCAGAGCGAAATTGGTGATCAAGACCGTCGTAGCTCCCTTAGCCTGCACGACCCAGAGATCGACTGTCTTGTGACTGCCTCGCACCGGCAATGCGTGGTCGCCCAGATCATGCAGAAGTTCGTAGGCGCGATAAGCTGGCTTGGCGATGCCGTTGATGGTTAAAAGGCCGAAGCCACCCTGGAATGGCTCGGAAGGAAAGTAATTCTCTTCGAAGATATCTGAGAAAGTCCAGTAACTGTAACACTCGACCAAGCCTTGGGCCTCCATGATCGTCTTCGTGATAAAGCAGGCGGCGTAAGGCTCATCGTGCATCTTGTCACGCGGGTTCGATGAAGAACTCCACTCTGTATAATAAAGCGGTTTCCCCAGCGCCTCCTTTTTCGCTTTCTCAGCTTCTTCGCGAAGGATGCTCCGCTTACTCTTGGCCAGCTGTGTCTCGGTGTCGTCGCCGGGACTGCCGAAAGCGTCAGTCGGATAATGATGGGTGCTGACAAAATTCACCGGCAGTTTTTGGTTTTCGCAGAAATCGAGGAAATTCGGGATCCAGGCGTTTTTCGCGGTGACCGGGCCGCCGACCTGGAGCGAGACGTCCACACTTTTGAGAGCAAGGGAGGTGTATTGGTAGAGCTTGAAGTATTCGGACTGCTTGCCGCTCCCGAAAGCTTTCAGGTTAGGCTCATTCCAGACTTCAAAAGGCCACTGGCTTACTTCCTTGAGTCCGTAGCGTTCCACCCAGTGTTCCGCCAGCTTACCAATCAGCGTCGCCCATGCGTCATAATCTTTCGGAGGAGTTACGTTGGCATTGTAGTGAAACGCTGTCCTGCTCCCCGAGGAGAGGCCGCTCGGCATAAAACTGAGCTCGACGAGCGGTTTCATACCGATCGAGACGAGGAAGTCGAAGATCTGATCGGTATTAAAGAACGAGTAAAGTGGCTGGTTCTTCACAATGACCATTGTTCCCATGTCGTCATCCAGGATCCCGTGAAAGCGCACGTGGCGAAATCCCAACTCTTTGTGGCAACGCCGGAGCTGCTCCTGCCAGTCAGCGCGTAGAGCGAGGGTGGCATGCCCGCTGCCGACCGTGTGCTCCCAGAAATGCGGGAAATCCTTCATCGGTCCCTCGCAGTCACATGAAAAGGAGGCTTTGCTCATAGAATTACATTTCTAACTTTTTGTCCGGACTTCGACGAAATGTTCGATGTGATCATCGACCAAAGGAATGGTTTCGCGATCGAGGACCTGACCGTTTAATCTTAGCTGTTGGGACACGGATAAATCGCCATCCCGCACCAGCGTGATGTGATAGACGGTTTGCCGGTAGCGGTAGTGGATTTTGTAGCTTGTCCATGCGGAAGGGAAACGCGGAACAAGGCGCAGTTGGTCGCCTTCGAGTTTTACGCCGAGTAAGGTCTCGATGAGCAGGCGATACATCCAGCCAGCCGAGCCGGTGTACCAAGTCCACCCGCCCCGGCCGGTGTGCGGCGGGACGGCGTACACATCGGCGGCCACGACGTAGGGCTCGACCTTGTAAGTCGCGATCTCTTCGGCGGTGGCGCTGTGATGGATCGGGTTGAGCAGCTGGTAAAGCTCCCAGGCGCGATCGTTTTCGCCGAGGAGCGCGAACGCCATCGCAGTCCAGATGGCGCCGTGGGTATATTGGCCTCCGTTTTCGCGCACGCCGGGGATGTAGCCTTTAATATAACCGGGATTGAGCGCCGATTTGTCGAAAGGCGGGTCGAAAAGCTGGATGAGCTTGGCGTCGCGCCTAACGAGCCGGTCGTTGACCGCTTCCATGGCCTCGCGCGAGCGCGTCGGGTTGCCGGCGCCGCTGATGACGGACCAGCTCTGGGGAAGGGAATCGATCTGACACTCGGGATTAGTTTTCGACCCGAGCGGGGTGCCGTCGTCGAAGTAGGCGCGCCGGTACCAGGCGCCGTCCCAGGCATTTTTTTCGATGTTCTTTTGCAGCTTCTCCCCTTCGGCACGACAAAGCTCGGCAAACTCCGCGTCGTCCCGCGCGCGCGCCAGTCCGCTGAATCGCATGAGCACATCGTAGAGGAAAAACGCCAACCACACGCTTTCGCCGCGGCCCTCGTTGCCGACAAGATTCATGCCGTCGTTCCAATCGCCCGAACCCATCAAGGGCAAGCCGTGCACACCGAAACGCAGCCCATGCCGAATCGCGCGCACGCAGTGCTCGTAGAGCGTCGCCGTTTCCTGCGACCGATTCGGCAAATCGTAGTACGCCTCCTCTTCGGGCATGACCGGTCGCGCTTCGAGGAAGGGAACCAGCTCGTCGAGCACGCCGCGATCGGCCACGCAGTTGACGTAACGACAGGTGACGTATGGCAGCCAGAGGTAGTCGTCGGAAAAATGCGTGCGCACGCCACGACCCGAGGGCGGATGCCACCAATGTTGCACGTCGCCTTCGCGAAATTGCCGGCTGGCCGCGCGCAGCAATTGCTCGCGGGTGAGCGCCGGTTCCGCGTGGACGAGCGCCATCACATCCTGCAACTGATCACGAAATCCATAGGCGCCGCCGGATTGATAAAACCCGCTCCGGCCCCAGAGCCGGCAGCCGATCGTTTGATAAAGGAGCCAACCATTCGCCATCGTATTCACCGAGGGATCAGGCGTGTCGACGTTGATCGCGCCTAACGTTCGATTCCAAAATTCGTGCATCGCCGAACGCGCGCTGCGGGTCGCGTCGGCGCCGCGGAAACGCTGCACGAGATCGTGCACTTCGCCGAGACTGCGGCCGACGCCGAGTCGAAAGCTGGTTTCGCGTTCCTGGCCGTCGGCGAGATCGAATGTCACTTGCATCGCGCCGCAGGGATCGAGGCCGGCGCCAGCTCGACCGGAGAGACGGGTGCGCCGCAGCGCCGCCGGCTGCGCGAGAGTCCCGTTGCGGCCGAGAAATTCCCTGCGATCGCCGGTCAGCGAACGGGTGGGCTCGTTCACATCCAGAAAGACGATCCGATCGGGAAACTCCGTGTTGTAAAGATTGCGCGCCAGCAAAGCTCCGGTTTTCAGATCCACTTCGGTCTGGACATTGAGCAGCGTCTTCTCGCGCAGATCGCCGAGCACCCATTCCCAATAGCCGGTGAGCGAAATGCGCCGTGGCTGCCCCGAGATGTTGCGCATTTTAAAAACGGTGAGCTTCACCGGCGCATCGATCGCCGCATAAATCCAGAGCTCCGAGACGATGCCGTTTTCGGTATGCTCGAAAACCGAATAGCCGAAGCCGTGACGGATGCCGTAGGGCGTCTCGCCGAGCGCCGGCCCGGGCGTGGGCGACCAGAATTGGCCGGTCTCTTCGTCGCGGATGTAAAACGCTTCGCCGGTCGTATCGCGCACGGGGTCGTTATGCCAGGGCGTGAGCCGGAACTCGTGGGCGTTCTCGAACCAACTGTAAGCGCTTCCCGTTTCCGAAACGACCGTGCCTAACGACGGATTCGCAAGCACGTTGACCCAGGGCGCGGGCGTCGTCTGGCCCGGCGCGAGCGTGATCACGTACTCGTGGCCGTCGCGCGTGAAACCGCCGAGGCCGTTTTGGAAAATTAGCTCGCGCGCGGCGAGCGGCGGCGAGGAATCAACCCACGGCGGTCGCGTCGCCGTGAAGGCCGGGACGGGCGGCTCGAGGAGCGTGCGGCGGTCCAGTTGCTCGAGGAGCGTGCCGTTTTCGTCGTCGAGCACGATCCGCGCGATCGCTTGCAGGAGGACGCGGTCGTCATTTGGGATCTGTTCCAGCCGCCTAACGAAGATACCGCCGGGCTGGTCGAGCATCTGCGCTTCGCTCCCTGATGCGATCAGGTCCGTGATCTGATCCTGCAAACTCTGCCGATAAACCGAGACGTCTTCGTTCAGGATGACGAGCTCGACTTTCAAGCCTTTGCTCCGCCAATAAGAATGCGCCTGGACCAATTGCCTGACGATCTCGATTTTCTCGCGGTCGGTGATGCGCAGGAGCACGACCGGCGCGTCACCCGAGATGCCGTAGGTCCAGAGCGCGCTTTGCCCGCGGCGATTATCGAGGAGCACGCCGGGCGGGGCGCGGCGCGCGGGATCGGCAAAAATAATTGCGCCGGCCAGACGCGCGTAAAGTTGCGCTTCCGCTTCCGTGGCGTTGAGCTGGCGTAGCGTCACCTGGCTGTGCGTCCAGGCGAGATCGAAAGCGCGCGTGGCGATGCGTGAATGTTGATACTTCTCCACCAGTGCGTCGGCGGCCGCGCGGTCTTCCGCCATCCCGGTGACGAAATCGAGCACCGCGACTTCGTTAGGCTGGAGCACGACAGTGCGCCGGAGCGCGACGATCGGATCGAGCACGGAGCCGTCCGTGTTGGAGAGCAACCCGGGCTTTTGGAGAGCGGCTGGACTAACGAGTGTACGATCGCGCCCGATGAAGCGCACCCGATCGGTTTCGCCGGAAATCTCGCCCTGCAAACCGCCTTGGCCGACGAGCAAATGAAGGAGCCACGGCGGTTTTTCCTCCGCCGTGCGCGCACGGCGCGTACAGAGAATGGCCGAGCGCGCGCGCTGAAATTCCGTCTGCACAAATAAGTTGCTGAAGGCCGGGTGCGCGGCGTCCGCGGCCGCGTCTGCGATCACGACTTCGGCGTAGCTCGTGAGCTCGATCATGCGCGCCATGCCGCCGTGGTTCGTTAGGCTGACGCGGCGCAATTCCACGTCGTCCTCCGGCGACACGCTCAACTCCGTGTGCAATTCGAGGTTGCCGCGACGTTCACGAAATTCCGCGCGGGCCTGGCTGAAAATCACTTCGTAACTTTTCGTGGCTTGCAGCGTCGGCTGATACGCGGCCGACCAGAATTCACCCGACTGCACGTCGCGCACGTAGATGAACGAGCCCCAATTGTCGCGCGTCGCGTCCTCGCGCCAGCGCGTCACAGCGAGATCGCGCCAGCGGCTGTAGCCACCGCCGGCATTCGTCACCGCGACATGGTAATTGCCATTCGAGAGCAACTGCACTTCCGGCGTGCGCGTGTTCGCACTTTGGAAAATCCGCATCACGTCTTCGGTCTCGCGCAAACGAGGCCGCGTATCCTCGACCTCGATATCCTCGGGGAGCACGCTCGCCTCGGTTTTCGGCAGACGTTCCTGGAGCAAAAGTTCGGCCGCTTTCAGGAGTGGGCGCGACAGGAAGCGCCGCTGCATCGGTTGTTCGCGCAGGAGCGAGAGCAACGCGAGAAAACTCATCCCCTGGTGATGCGCCATGTAGGAACGCACGGTCGCGCTCGTCTCGCCCGGCGGCAGCCGCGAGGGCGTGTAGTCGATCGCTTCGTAGAAGCCGTAAACGCCGGCGCGATTTTCGCGCGCGAGTCGTTGCAAATTCTCGCAAGCCTCACGCGGCGCGATCATCAGGGCCAGCGAGCTGGCGTAGGGCGCGATCACGAGATCCTCCGCGAGACCGCGTTTCAAGCCGAGACCCGGAACGCCGAACGCGCGGTATTGGTAATTGTGCTGCACGTCGGTCAGGTAGTAGCCCGACTCGGAAATGCCCCACGGCACGTTGCGCGATTTCCCGTATTCGATCTGCAGCCGGACGGCGGCGGCGCAGGTCCGTTGCAGGAGCGTGTCGGGATAATCCGGCATGACCAGCAGCGGCATCAAATACTCAAACATCGAGCCGCTCCAGGAGACGAGAATCAGCTCGCCGCGCGGCGCGACGAGGAGCCGGCCTAACGAAAACCAATGTTCCTGCCGGACCTGCCCCTGCGCGATCGCGACGTAACTCCCGAGGCGCGCTTCCGAGGCGAGCAGATCGTAAAAGCTGAGGTCGCGCCGGTTCTCGGTCACGTTAAAACCAATCGCGAAAAGCTCGCGCGCCGGATCGAAGAGAAAGCTGAAATCCATCTCCGCCAGCTCGTCGGCCTGGGCGGCCAGGGTCTCAAGTTTACGCTGGCGCTCGCGCGCGGCGGCGCCCGCTTCGCCCGGCTCCTCTGCCAGCTCGCGCAGAGAAACATTTCCCCGCGCTCCGGCAAACGAGCGCAATTCGTTCAGGTGTTCCTGCGCCTCGCGCGCCAAAGTTTGCGCCCAGGCTTTACTCTCCTCGCTGTCACTCGTGAGGCTGGCCGGCAGCCGCGTCACTCGTTCGAGGATCGCGATCGCTTCCGGGAGGCTGGTCGGCGGTTGCGCGAGCGCGGCGTCGAGCTGCACCGTCACGCTTTCGAGATTTCCCAGTAGGCGGAGCGTGTCGCGCAGGCCGGCAAAAATCTGCGGATCGTAAATCCTCTCATCGGCCAGCCCGCGCAAACCAGAGCCCAGCGTCAGGAGATGGCCAGCGAGATTGCCGCTGTCGACCGTGGAAACGTAGAGCGGCAGGAGCGGTTGCAGCGTGCGCGTGTCGTACCAGTTAAAAAAATGTCCGCGATGCCGGGGCAGCCGGAGCAGGGTCGCGATCGTGGCCTCGGTACGCGCGATTACTTTGCCTAACGACAAGTACCCGAAATCCCGCGCGGCCAGATTCGCGAGGAGCGCAAGGCCGATGTTCGTCGGCGAGGTGCGCGACGCGATCGTCGGGAAGGGTTCTTCCTGGAAATTATCCGGCGGGAGCCAATTCTCCTCGGCGTTGACGAAGCTCTCGAAAAAATGCCACGTCTTGCGCGCCGTCTGCCGGAGAAATGCGAACTGCTCTTCGCTCAGATCGGGTTTCCCGACTACGAGCGGCTGGCTGATCCACCAGGCGATCGCGGGCGCGGCCAACCACAAAGCGAGATAGGGAAGCGCGATCACGAGCAATTCCGGTTCCCGCCAATCGATCACCGCGGCGCTCCCGAGCGCGACCAACGGCGCGATCCACATCGTCAGGTAGGAACCCGCGAGACTCGTCCGGGCGGTTCGCGCCACGTCGCTCGAGGTGCGCCATTCGAGCAGACGTCTGCGCGTGATGAGCAATCGCCAGAGCGTCCGCCCGATCGCGCCGAGGCTGAGGAAGGCGTCGGACGGCAAAAAAGCGAGGGTTAATCCGATCTGGACGCCGTGGCGCAACGCGGAGGAAAGCGTGGCGCGCCCATGCAACTTCCACGGCAATGTTTCGGGCTTGCGAAGAGCATCGACCAGCACCGAGAAAAGCCCGGGCAACGCGACGATCGCCAGAACCATCCCAGAGGCGAGATTGCCGATCGCGGGCAGAAGCAGCCAACTGCCTAACAAGAGAAAAAGCAGCGCGATCGGGACGAGGCTGCGCCGCAGGTTATCGAAAATTTTCCACCACGAGAGGCCCGAGATCGGATTGCGCCGGCGACCGTGCGCGCCCGGCGCCCACGGCAAAAGCCAGCGTGCGATCTGCCAGTCGCCGCGAATCCAGCGCTGCCGCCTGACGACATCCACTTCGTAGCGCGCCGGGAATTCCTCGTAAAACTGCACGTCGCTGACCAGCCCGCAGCGCGCATAAACCGACTCGAGCAAATCGTGGCTCAGGATTCGATTATCTGGGAAACGACCGGCGAGCGCGCGCTCGAACGCATCGACATCGTAGATGCCTTTGCCGATGAAGGAGCCCTCCCCGAAAAGGTCCTGGTAAACATCCGAGACCGCGCGGGTGTAGGGATCGATCCCGACCTCACCGGCATGCAGCCTAACGAACCAGGAACGCGCCGCGTTCGGGAGGTTGATATCCACGCGCGGCTGGAGCAAGCCGTAGCCTTCCGTGACGACGCCGCGCGCATCGAACTGCGGGCGATTCAGCGGATGCGCCATCGTGCCGATAAGCTGGCGCGCTGATTCACGCGGCAACCGCGTGTCGCTGTCGAGAGTGATGACGTATTTTATCGGCGGCAATACCGCGCGATCGCCCACGACCTCGAGGAAGCAATCCTGGCAGCCGCCGCGGAGGAACGCGTTTAATTGCATGAGCTTCCCGCGTTTCCGCTCGTAGCCCATCCAGACATTTTCGGAAGCGTTCCAGCGGCGCGGACGATGGAAGAGAAAGAAGAGATCGGAGCGGCCGCCGGCGTATTTTTGATTCAACGACTCGATCCCAGCGCGGGCGCGTTCGAGGAGCGCGGCATCGTCAGGCATGTTCTCCGCCGGCGCGTCGTCCCAGTCGCTGAGGAGCGCGAAGTGCAAATGCGGATCGCGATTCGCCAAATAATGAATTTCGATCGTCTCGAGCAGCTCCGCGATGTTTCCCGGACTCGTGAGCAGCGTCGGCACGACGACCATGCTGCAGCTTTCCGGCGCGATCCCGTGGCTATAATCGAGGCGCGGCAGAAGACCCGGACTAACGAGCAGAGTCGTGAGCCAATTCAGAAGCGAGATGGCAAGCTGGCTCACCCCGAGGGCGAGCGCGAGCGCACAGAAGAAGAGCGGCCAGCCCGCGACTTCCTGGGAAGCGGCTTGGTAAACCGCCCCCCAAGTCGCGACCAGCGTAAGGAGAAAGATTCCGCCCGCGTAATAAACGAACGGAAAGCGCCGAATCGCGCGCTCGACCAACCGGCGTTTGGGCCAGCGCATTTTGGTCGCTTGGACCAATTCCGCGCGACCTTTGTCGATCAGGAAATAACCAACATGCGCGGTCCGATCGTCCCGGCCGCGTTCGTTGGCGCGCGCTTCCGCGAGGGCAACGGCTTTTTCTGCGACCTCGATCTCGGAGAGGGCGCAGTTGCGCGCAAAAGTCTCGACCACATGCCGGTAACGATCGCGCGTGCCGAAATCCATCGCGGCATAAACCCCGCCCGGTTCCGCCCGCAAAGTCTTCTCGACCAAGCTGAGATTTTCAAAAAAATCCTTCCAGTCGATCGCGCCTAACAATCGCAAGCTGGCGATGCTGTGGCTGACCGAAACCTGAGCGGACGCCTGATTCTGGCTCTCGCGATGAACCAGTTGCTCGATCGTCGCGCCTTCCTCGATCACGCGTTGCTCGAGCCAGCCGCGCGCGATGTGGAGCGCCGGATTCAGGCGCGAGAGGCGCTGGCAAAACTCCGCGACGAACGAACTGGAAACCGGCGCGTCGGCCCGCGCCATCTCCGCGACGACCACGACGATGCGCGAAGGATTCGCTTCCGCCATGGTTTGCAGCCGTTCGACCCAGGCGTGCGCCAGATCGCGATCGCGCCGGGCGCCGGCCAGGCTGGTCGCGACGCGCGCGAGGTTCTCGATCAGGCCAAGTCGCAGCATGATCGGGATGGCCCAAAGTTCACCGATCTTCAGCGGCGAAATCTTTTGGTAAGCAGCGATGAAAGCGGTCAACGATTCGAGATCGATCTGCGCATCGACGTGCGCGATGAACTCGAGGACGATCTCGTAAACCCGGAGAACGCCGGGCTGCGTGCCATTCGTGAGGCGCGGAAGTTCGCGGCTGTATTCACGCGGGAGATGGCGCCGGGCGAGCTGGATCTGCTCCTCGATCAGGTAAAAATTATCGAGCAACCACTCCGCCGCCGGCGTGACCGACCGGTTTTCCGTCGTCGCCAGCGTGCCGCGATTGAAAGCACGCAGCACCTTTTCATTCCGCTCCACGCGCGCGAGTAACCGATCCGCTGCGCGGGCCGGTCCCACCTGATGAAGCGCGGCCAGCGTCTGGGCGTGACGGCCCAGCTGATCGACGCCAAATAGTTCCGCCCGCAACGGCTCCTCGCTGGCGCGCACCCGGCGCGGCAGGTGTCTCCGCAGCGACTTGGCCAAACGCGGTGCCGCCTTTTCTAGCATCCGCCTACGATCCACGGATCAACGACTGGCACACCAGAAATTTAAGCGGAAAGCAGCGCGCGAGATACCTGGTCCGATCTAATCGGTGCCTCTTTTCCTTCGAGAGATCGCAGGGAATTTCGACGATCGACCCCAATCGCTGACGGAGTGGCCCCGCGACCTGAAATCCCCTGAAAAAGACACGCCGTGGTGAGGAACAGGCGCACCGGATTAAAGCTCGCCTAAAAAGCGCTGCAACAGCCTTTCGAGCTGGCGCGGCTGCGTCACCGTAATTGTCCGCCCGGCGACCTGGAGCAACTTCTGCTCGCGAAACTTCGCGAAGGTGCGCGAAAGCGTTTCACTGGTTGCGCCGAGTTCCGCTGCGAGCACCCGCTTCGTCCGGTCCAGCTCGATGACCGCCGGGCCGTCGCGCAGGGGGCGCGGGCAGCGCTTCAGGAGCCAGTTCGCGACGCGCGTCTCGGTGTCTTTCAAAGCCAGATCATCGAGCAGCCCCACGAGCACGCGAAGATGCTGACTCATCGCTCCGAGCATGCGCAGAGCGAGCTCCGGCCGGCTTCGCAGCAGCTCCGTGAATTCTCGCTTGGGAATCAAAAGCACCACGCTCGCTTCCGTGGCCCGCGCATCTGCGGGATAACCAACTGCGCTCGCGAGGCTCCCTTCCGCGAATGATTCTGCCGGAGAGAAGACATGAATGACCTGTTCTTTCCCGCTCGCGTTGACGCGATGCACTTTGATCCGTCCCTGTTGCACAACATAGAAACCGCGAGCCGGGTCGCCTTCGCGGAAAAGATAATCGTCTTTCGCCAGACGGTTCGTGAGGGCAAAGCAGGCGACCGCCTCGATATCGGATGCGGGTAATCCGATGAAGAGCTGGCAACTGCGCAGAGTGTTCGCCACAACTGCCTGTCTGAAATCTCTTCGGTCGAGCGCCACTTCGCCACGCTATCGGGGCCGGCGCTGATCGTCGCGCCTAAAATTTGCTTTCGGAGGGAGCGGCAGGCGCAGACCGACTGCAACAAAGGCTCGATCACGAATCGGAGAATGCATAAGTTCGGCGTCGTGAACCCCGTTAAGAAGGCGACCGTTGAGCTTCCTCCTCAGGAGCGGCCTGATATTCAGTCCGCTGTTTCGGCCGGTTTTGGCCGATTCCTGGCCGCTCATTGGCTGCTGCCGTATGCGGCCTCCTTCCTGGTCATCGCACTCTCCTTCGCGACGGATGCAATGCTTCCGCGCGGCGCCACCTCAGCCATCGGTTATTGTCTCGTGCCGGTGCTGGCGGGGGTGCGGCGGCGGCGGCGGACTCTGCTGCTCCTGACCGCGATCTGCACGATTCTTACCTGGGTGGGCTACTTTCTTGAACCCGTCGGCGGCCCTCGGTGGGCATCGGTCTTCGATCGCGCGATGGTCACCGCGGTGCTCTGGCTCACGCTGTT
>JBDTIQ010000192.1:0-5223 GCA_039936335.1 Chthoniobacterales bacterium | reverse complement strand
CAGTTGTAGGCGGGCGTGCCGACCGCGGCTTGTCTGCCACATTCTTCGCCAGGCCGGGGTCACCGCCGCTGGCTACAACTGGCTCACCGGATCGCGCACGGTAAGGAAGGAAAACCGGTGGAAGTCCGTGTCACGGGTATAGATCTCCTTGATCCCGTGCTCGCGCATGAGCACCGCAGTGTGGACATCATGCAGGATGTTGCCGCGCAGGTGGGGAAATTCATCGAGGACTTCGTTAAGGACCGCCGGATGCCGCTCGGTCGGCAGGAGAAAATCGATGTTGGGTGTTAGGAAAAGGCTTTCGAGAAAGCGACGACCGTCGGCGATGCGGAGCGGCCGACGAAACACATTTGGATGCGTGCAGACGCGGAGAAATTCGTAACAGATCGGCCAGGTAAGATAACAAGGTGACGATTGCCCACGCCAGCTCTCGATCCGTTGGCGGCAGTCCGCGTGGAATTGAGAATCCGGATCGGCCGCATAGACGAGCACGTTCGTGTCGACGACGAACACCTACCGCCGCCCTTCCATCACATCGTAAAGCGCGTCGCGGTCCGCGATATCAACGAGATGGCCGCCGCTGCGGAAGGTCGGCAACGGCGGCAGCTTTTTTTTTCGCTGTTGTTTGGCGGATTGAAAGAGCAACCGGAGCGCGGACTCCACCAGTTCCGACATGGTTCGATTCTGGCGCGCGGATTCCCGGCGCAGGCGTGCCATCACGGTGTCATCGATGTTCAGCGTGGTCTTCAAGATGGCAAACCATATCCGAGATATGGCTATATGGTCAACGCCGAATTGGGTCGACTTTTGCTCCGGCGATGCTCCACTGGAAAGCCGAAAACGTACTGTGGACTTGCGAAATTTTTTCACCGAGCTGAAACGGCGGCGCGTTTACAGCGTCGCGGCCGCCTACGTCGTCGCAAGCTGGTTGCTCATCCAGATTGCCACCCAAGTCTTCCCTTTCTTCGCCATTCCCGACTGGGTTGTTAGGCTCATCATCCTGTTGCTGATCGTTGGCTTTCCCGTCGCCGTGGTCTCCGCATGGGCCTTTGAGTTGACCCCGGAAGGGATCCAACGCGAAGAAAATATCGATCGTCAGCGGGTGGCCACGTGCCAGACTCGGCGCAAGCTGACCGCTTTGGTGGTCGCGCTTGCAGCGTTGGCAGCCGGTCTTTTTGTCTTTCGCCTCGTGCGCTCGCAACAAAGTAGCGAAACATGAGGGCGCACCTCCTTCCTTCCAGGAATCGAAGACAGATCGATTGCCGTCCTGCCCTTTCAAAACCTGGAGCGATGACAAGGAGAACGGCTATTTCGTGAGTGGCATGCAGGACGAAATCCTGACCAGCCTCGCGCAGTTGCGCGACTTGGATGTGCGCTCGCGGACCTCGACGGAGAAATATCAAAGTCACCCCGCCGACCTGGGAGAAGTCAGCCGGCAACTCCAGGTTGCGAACGTGCTCGAAGGAAGTGTGCAAAAAAGTGGCGATGACGTTTTGATCAACGTTCAGCTGATCGATGCGCGGAATCAGAATCAGCTCTGGGCGCAGAGTTACCGGCGCACGATCAACGACGTCTTCGGCGTGCAGGGCGAAGTCGCGGAGCGCGTCGCACAGGCGTTGAAGATGAAACTCGCGCCGGCGCAGGAGCAAAGGCACGATCTTTTCCTGCGCGCGCATGCCCTCGGCGCTCATGCGGACGAGCAGAGTCTCGAGCGAAAGATCGCGCTTTTGCAGGAAGCCGTCGCCGCGGACCCGCATTACGCCATCGCTTGGGGCGATCTGGCGGGCGCCTACCTCACCGTCGCCGACGCCTATCGCGCGCCACTCGAAGTGCTGGAACCGATGCGGCACGCCGCGCTCATGTCTGTGAAAAACGATGATGGCGCCGGCGTCGGCCACATTTGGCTGGGTGCGGTCTCGATGCTTTACGATCGAGATTTCCCCGAGGCCAAAAGGGAACTGGAGCGGGCGGTCGAGCTGGGTCCAAATTCTTCCGACGCGCACCGCTGGCTCGGCTGGTATCTGGCGCGGGTCGAGCGCGACTTCGATGCCGGTCGCGCCGAAGTGCAACGGGCGCGCGCGCTCGACCCCGGCTACACCTGGCCGCTTATGTTTCAATCCCTTATCGAGATCGCGCAGCACGACTATGAGCCAGCGCGACAACTGGCCGAGCAGGTCCTGGAAATCGATCCGGACTTTTTTTACGACGTGGACCCGATCGCAAATGTCGATGCCGCGATGGGGCGATGGCAGGACGCGGTTAAGCGTTACGAATCACTTCCTGCTGGAACCTTAAGGCGGCCAAATTTCCAGCTCGCAATCTGCTACGCGCACACGGGACAAAATGATCGGGCCCGTCGCATTTTGCGCGACCTGGAAGCGCTCTCGCGGGAGCATTACGTGGACAAGGCCCACCTTGCTGGGATCTACGCCGCACTCGGAGAGAAAGATAAAGCCTTCGCCGCGCTCGATCAGGCGTGCGCCGAACGCTCTGCGCGGGTGAGCACGCCCCGGTTTTATCAATGGCTTTCGCCGCTCTTTTCTGATCCGCGTTTCGAGGCGCTCGAATACAGGGTCACCCACTCGGCGCTGATCCCTCGCGACGCCGAGCATGGCGGAGACGGGAGCGCCGGTCGAATCTGAGGCCCGGGTAGCGCTGAACGCCGCCTGGACCACCGTGACGTCTGGCGCATTCTCCGCCGCTGGGTTATGTGCGCATCGTGATGAAAGATCTCGCCCAGAGCGCCCGCGCGGTGTTGATGGTCCGGCCGCACCGGTTTCATCCCAATCCGGAGACGGCGTCTGATAATGCGTTCCAGCAAAGCATCGGGTCGGATGAGATTTCGAGGGTGGCGCTGGCGGCGGAAGGGGAATTCGATCGTGCCGTGGCGACGCTGCGCGGCGCAGGCGTGACGGTGCACGTGATCGACGACACGCCGACGCCGGAGAAGCCGGATGCCGTTTTCCCAAACAACTGGTTCTCCACCCATCACGATGGTCGGGTGGTTTTTTACCCGATGCATTCGCCGACGCGGCGTCGGGAGCGCCGGCCGGAGGTCGTGGATGAGTTGTGGAAACATTATCGCGTCAATGAAGTGGTTGACTACTCGTTAGGCGAGACGGAAGGCCATTTTCTCGAAGGGACCGGCAGCCTTGTGCTCGACTACGCAAATCGGCTGGCTTACGCCTCGCTCTCGCAGCGGACGCACCCGGAGATGGTCGATCGTTTCTGCGCAGATTTTGGTTTCGTGCCGGTGAAATTCCACAGCGCGACGGCGGATGGCCGCGCGGTTTATCACACGAATGTGCTCATGTGCATCGGCTCGGACTTTGCCCTCGCCGGTCTCTCCCTCATCCCGGACGCCGGGGAGCGCGAAGAGGTGCGCGCGGCTCTCGCGGCGAGCGGGCGGGAAGTGATCGAGCTGAGCACGGAACAGATTTCCGAGTACGCCGGCAATGCCCTCGAACTCGATAACGGCCACGAGAAACTCCTCGTCCTCTCCGCCCGGGCGGAAGCGTCGTTAGGCGCGAAGCAACGCGCCGCGCTCGCGCGCCATACCCGGCTCGTCCCGCTCGCGCTGCCGACGATCGAGCTGGCCGGCGGGAGCGCCCGCTGCATGCTCGCGGCCATTCATTTGCCTCCGCGGGCATGAGACACATGGACTCGCGTCTCGCTTACCTGGCGCCATGAGCAGCCCCACAGAGGAAGCCGCCGGTGCCGCCAAAACTCCATGAGCCCGCTCGCCTGCTCGTGTTTGCGGCGAATGACGCGCGGACTCCTGTTCGGTCTTTTGCTGGGGGCGGTCGCCCTGCCGCTGGCCGCTCAGCCTAACGAAATGACGCGGCTCAAGATGCTGATCGGCGCGCGCACCTTGCGGGTCACGCGCGACGAGCGAGAAGCGTGGGCCTACCAATGGCCGGCAGTCTATTTCGCCGCGCGTTTTCGAGGCGACGAAGTGACGTTCGCCTTCGACGACCCGAACAATAATTTCAACGTCCTAGTCGACGGGCAGATCGTCTCGTTGCTGAAGAAGCCGGGGACGAGCAGCTTCGAGTTCCGCGATCTCGGGTCGGGCGAGCACACGATTCGGATCGAGAAACGCTCGGAAACGCCCGACGCGGTCGGCGCTTTCAAAGGCTTTTTCGTCCCGGAAAAGGCGGACGCTTGGCCGCGGCGGTCGCGCCGCGTGCGATCGAGTTCATCGGCGACTCGCTCACGGTCGGTTCCGGGAATACCTCGGCGGTCACGCAATGCACGTCGGAGGAGGTTTTCGAGACGACGGATTCACAGCAGGGCTTCGGCCGCTCGTCGCGAAACGCTTCGCCGCCAACTACCAGGTCAATGCCTTCTCCGGCTCCGGGATGGTGCGGAATCGCGATGGGCGCGAGCAACCGAAATACCGGATGCCGATGCTCTATCCCCACGCCCTTTTCGACGACCCGACGCCGGACGATTCGCCGTGGCATCCGCGGATCATCGTCATCGGGATCGGCGGGGCCGATTTCTCCACGCCGCTGCGCCCGGACGAGCCGTGGGGGACGAAGGAAGAATTCGCCGCCTATTACGAGAAGACCTACGTCGCCTTCATGAAAGAGCTGCGCGCGAAAAACCCGAAGGCGCTGCTTCTCATGACGTGGCCGAGCGATCAAGGCGCCGATTATCCGGCGAGCGCCCGGCGGGTCCTGGAAAAGCTCCGCGCCGACGGGGTCAAACGGGTCGATCAAATGGTCTACCCGAAGCTGAAGCGGACCGGCTGCGACTCGCATCCGAACGTGCGCGACGACGCGCTCATCGCTGAGATGCTCGAGGCTTACATCGAGGTGCGCCCCGACCTCTGGAAATGGAAATAGGCGGGAGAAACTAACGGCGTTCCGGCCAGGATCAGGCCAGATTCACCCGGTGGGTGCGCATCGCCACCACCGCAGTGTTCAGTGCACGGAGAGAAAAAGGCATTCCCGAAAGGAAAGAACCAGCTGATCGCGAGCGCCAGACCGAAGATCCAGTCGGCCATCTCCGCACTGCGCACGAGTTTCGAAAGTAAGCTCCGACCCTGAGGGTTGCCCCCGGTCTTCATCACAGAGTAATCGGCTGCCTTTTGGCCTGATCGTTCTCATCGTCGCAGTGCCGTCGCGATCAGTCTCTTGGTTTATCGGGCGCTAATGCCGCCGCCCAGCTCCCGCGCCGGAGATTGCGCTCGCGCTAATCCGGCAGTGCATCGACGCG
>JBDTIQ010000191.1:0-5628 GCA_039936335.1 Chthoniobacterales bacterium | reverse complement strand
GCGCGCGCGTCTCGCGTGCTGGTTTTTGCGTCTCGCGAAAACGATCTTTCACGCGGGATGAAAGTTCGCGACGGCGAGGACGCCGCCGCCAGCACGCGGGACGCGCGCGCTACCCGGGCCTTCCGCTCGAACGCTTCATGATCGGCGAAGGCACACAGAGCACGAACCAGCGCCGGCACACCTACGTGGCCGATCGCGTTGAGGTCGGATTCTTCACCGACCCGAGCGTCTGCATCGGCTGCAAAGCGTGCGAGGTCGCGTGCAAGGAATGGAATGAAGTCCCCGACGACGGCTTCACCTGGACCGGGAATTCCTACGACAACACCGGCCATCTCGGCGCTTCGACCTGGCGGCACGTGATGTTCATCGAGCAGGATTTACCAAAGGGAAACCAGATCGCGGGCCCGATGTCGTTAGGCGGAAACGACGAAGATCCGTTCCGCTGGATTTTTCTCTCCGATGTTTGCAAACATTGCGAGAACGCCGGCTGCCTCGAAGCCTGCCCGACCGGGTCGATCGTGCGCACCGAAGTCGGCAGCGTTCTCGTGCAGGATGATGTCTGCAACGGCTGCGGCTATTGCGTCGTCGCGTGCCCCTTCGGTGTGATCGACAAACGCCCTGAGCCGCTCCCGGAAGCGGGCGGCGCGTTTAAGTGCACCTTCTGTTACGATCGACAAAAGAGCGGACTCACACCCGCCTGCGCGAAAGTTTGCCCGACGGAATCGATCGTCTTCGGACGGCTGGATGACCTGCGCGCGCGCGGCGCCGAGCGCGTGAAAACCTTGCAAGCGCAAGGCTATGACGATGCGCAAATCTACGACCCGACCGACACCTCCGTCGGCGGGATTCACGCTTTCTTCCTATTGTTAGGCGGACCGGAAGCCTACGGTCTCCCGCCCAAGCCGCAGGTTCCGACGATTTACCTGAAATCAAGCTGGACCGCTGCCGCCGCGACCGCCCTCGCCGCCATCGCCGCGGTCGGAGCCCTCTTCGCCTTCTTCGCGTGATGAACTGCCTAACGACAAGGGGGAAATTCCGGGTAGCGCCCGCGTCTCGCGTGCTGGCGGCGGCGTCCTCGCCGTCGCGAACTTTCATCCCGCCCGAAAGATTGTTTTCGCGAGACGCAAAAACCAGCACGCGAGACGCGCGCGCTACCCGGAGGATGCAGTGAGCGCCGAAAAGAACTTCGAGGAGAAGCTCGAAACCTGGCGTAAGGAGGCCAAGCACGGCGACGTCGTGAGCGGTCGCGGCGTGGATGTAGCGGGCGGCCCGATTCCCAAACACGTCGGCTATTACGGCGAAGGTGTCGTTAGGCCACCGGTCTGGACCTGGGAGATCCCGCTCTACTTTTTTGTCGGCGGCGCCGCTGGAATGGCGCCTTTGCTCGCCTGCGCCGGTCTGCTTTTCGACTACGCCGACCTGACCCGCACCGCGCTCTGGATCACTGCGGCAGGCGCGATCATCTCTCCGCTTCTTCTCATCATGGATCTCGGGCGACCGAGCATGTTTCTGAACATGCTCCGCATCTTTAAATATCAATCGCCCATGTCGGTCGGCGCCTGGATCCTCTCGATGTTTGGCACTTGCGCGGTGCCGGCGTGCATCGCGTATGAGCTGCATTTCAATCACTTCTTTACCGGTGGCCTCGACCTCTTTCTCTCAAGCGCCGCGATCGTCCTCACGATCGGCGCAGCCTTCTGGGGCCTCGGCCTCGCGACCTACACCGGCGTGCTGATCGGCGCGACCGTGGTGCCCGCCTGGTTTCTCCATCGCGTCCTGCTTCCGATCCATTTCGGAACGGCTGGTCTCGGCTCCGCAGTGGCGTTGCTTACCCTCGGCGGACTTCATCTTCGCCCGCTCTTTCTCCTCTTCATGCTCACAGCTCTCATCGAGACGCTCCTTTGGATCTGGCTCGAGATCGATAAACACGGCGCCGCCGATCGCGCGCTCCACGCCGGCCGTTCTGGTTGGCTGATCCGTGCGGGAGAATTTCTTTGCGGGCCGTTGCCGCTCGTTTTTGGCCTAACGAACCTGCTCCCCTGGGCCGCGCTTTCTTTTCTCCTCGGCGCGCTTCTCAGCCGCTTCGGCTGGATCAGTGCCGGCCGCGCTTCCGGCAAAGATCCGGAAGCGGTTTTTGCTTCCCAAGCCTGACGAGTCCATCATCCGCCATGCCTAACGAGCGCAAGGCGAAGAAGAAAGAGGAGTCGGAGGAAGATGAGATTCAGGAGCGAACCGCGCCCGGCGGCCACATCGTGTACGAAGCCGTGCGTCAGGAAGGCTTGCACGAACTCGAGCGCAGCAATTCGGCGCTCGCCTGGTCGGGCGTCGCGGCCGGTCTCGCGATGGGCTTCTCTCTCTTAACGGAGGGAATTTTACAAAGTCGGCTTCCGGATCAGCCGTGGCGCCCGCTGATCGTGGACTTCGGCTACTCGATCGGTTTTCTCATGGTCGTGCTCGGCCGGCAGCAACTCTTCACCGAGAACACGCTCACCGTCATCCTGCCGCTCCTGCGCAAGCCGCGCCTGCCGATGTTTGCCAACGTCGCGCGACTCTGGACGATCGTGCTCGTGTGCAATCTGGCCGGGACGTTCGCGATCGCGTGGCTCATGGGAAACGCTGACATCGTCTCGGTCGAGGTGCGGCATTCGATGCAGGAACTCGCCCTCAAGTCGCTCAACTACAGCTTCAGCACGCTCTTCCTGCGTGGCATTTTCGCCGGCTTTCTGATCGCGCTCATGGTCTGGCTCCTGCCGTTCGCGGAGACCGCCCGCGTCTGGGTCATCATCATCGTCACGTATGTCGTCGCGATCGCGGATTTCGCACATGTCGTGGTCGGGTCGGTCGACGCATTTTATCTCGTCGGGATTGGCCAGAAAACCCTCCTCGATTACTTCGCGTTCATGGTGCCGGTCCTGATCGGAAACGTCATCGGCGGTTCCTCGATCGTCGCCACGATCGCGCACGCCCAATACATCGGTGGCGGCGAAGGCAAAGCAGCCTAACGAAGCCGGCGCCGGTCGCCCTCGCGAATCGTTAGGCCGATTTTATCGAGATGCTCGAGGAGCGGGATGAGTACGCGGCGGGTTGTGCCGAGTAGCTGGCGCAATTCGCTCGTCGTCGCTGCCTGCGCTTGAAGTGCTCGCGTGATGCGCGTCTTTATTTCCCGGAACGCGGCTGCACTCACGACGACCTCATCGTTCAAGAGCAAGACTTCGCCCGTCTGCACCAGAAAGCGCAGCGCTTCCTGCGCCTGCGGTCCGCCGGCCAGGTCCTTGCGCGACGGCGGTTGGAACGGCTGCGCGGCGAGCGCGGCCCGAATCTCGGCGCCCGCCCGTTGCAGTTGCGGTGGCAATGAGAGTTGATGCCCGACGCGCTTTATCACGCTCCCCGCGCGGGAAAATCCTTGCTCGCAGAGATCGGCGATCAGCGTCTCGAATAAGTGGTGATCCCCGATCGCCAGCTTCGTGCGCAACTGCGTCAAATCGAGACCGGACTCGTTAGGCCGGGTCGCATGCGCTGCCTCGATCGCTTCCGCGGCCCGGGTGGAAAAGTCGCGCCACCATTCCAGATCAGCCACCAATCCATCGCGATGGAAGAACTCCTGCGTCTGCGCCAACCTCTCGACCTCCCTGCGACTGAAGCTCGATTTCCCGAGGAGCGAATCACTTCGGGCGTAGCCGTCGCGGCGTAATTGCGAGCAAAGCAGGGTGTGCAATTCGTTAGGCGCAGCGGCCCGCGCACGCAGGAATTCCTGTTGACCTGACGAGTGCAGTCTCGTTCCATCCGCATCCGGATCGAGCACCACGCCGCCAGCGATCGTCGCGCGCGCCGACGAGTCACGCACGAGGAAGCGATCCCCTGCAAAAGCGAAAACCGGCAAATCGAAAATGAGCCGCGCGATCGCTTCGGCGCCAGTCTCCAATTCGTCTCGCTCGAGCAACCGCACCCACGCCGTCTGGCGAGCGCTGCCATAGTGCAGCTGGACGAACGAGCCGCTTTTCAAGGGCTTCATCGACACGCGTTCCGACCTCCGGAGCAGCGCGTCGATCGATCGGCTCGTGGGCGTGTTCGACATGGTTGTGAGAAGTGTTCCTCGCGGGATCTGCTCGAGCTGTACATCCGGCAAATTCAAAGCGACGCGCGTCGCCGGCAGCGCCGTTTCGAGCGTCTGATTGTGACTCTGCAGCGCGCGCACCCGCACCGGTCGATTTTGTGGTTGCAAGGAAATGGTGGAGCCGCGCGCCAGCTCTCCGCCGGTCAGAGTGCCTGTCACGATGGTTCCCGCGCCACGGATCGTGAAGGCGCGATCAACAAACAGTCGCGCCTTGCCCACGTCTCGTATGCGGGGTGTGGCCTCGCTTTCTTGCGTGAGCGCTTTGCGCAACGGTTCCAGGCTGGTCACGTCGCGCACGGAGGTGGCGATGATCGGCGCGTCGCGGAACGAGGACCCGCGCAGACGAGCTCGCACTTCTTCGGCGAGGTGCGCGCTCGCGGCCAGATCGCTTTTCGTGATCGCAACCACCCCGCGCCGGATTCCGAGGTAATCGAGAATCTGCAGGTGCTCCTCGGTCTGCGGCATCCAGCCGTCGTCCGCCGCCACGACGAGGAGCGCGAGATCGATTGAGCCGATCCCGGCGATCATGTTGCGAATAAAATCCTCGTGTCCCGGAACGTCGATGACCCCAATGGAAAAACCCGGCAGTGCCAGATGCGCAAAACCCAGATCAATCGTGATGCCGCGGGCTTTCTCTTCCGGCAATCGATCGGTATCCGTGCCGGTGAGTGCCTTGATCAAAGCCGTCTTGCCGTGGTCGACGTGACCGGCGGTGGCGAGAATCAGATGCCGTCCGTCAGGCATAGCCGCAACGAGCGGATGACCTGCTCGTCCTGTTCTGGAAAGATGGTGCGCAAATCGAGGCGAAACTTCCCGCGCGCGACGAAGCCGATCACCGGCGGCTCGCACTCCCGCAAACGTGCGGCGAGTTCGTTAGGCGAAGAGATAAATTCGAGCGAAATCGAAGGAATAACCGACCGCGGCAGAGCGCCGCCGCCAACCTCCGATCGGCTTTCCCGAAGACTCACGCGATCTCGAAATTCCCGCTGATAGACTTCCGCGCGGACCCGCAGGTCTTCGTTAGGCGTCTGCAGAAGCGCGAGAACTGGAACTTCTCGCCAATCCTTCCGCAGATGCGCCTCGGCCACCGTCTGGAGCGCCGCGAAAGTTAACTTGTCGCAACGGAGCGCGCGGAAGAGCGGATCCCGTTTCAGAGCAGTAATCATTGGCGCTTTCCCCGCGATGACGCCCGCCTGTGGACCGCCCAGAAGCTTGTCGCCACTGAAGCAGACCAGATCCGCTCCCGCTTGCAGCGTCTCCGCAGGAGTCGGCTCGTGTTCGGCGAGGCCGAGCTTTTCGGTCGCGGCCAGCGCCCCGCTCCCGAGATCGACCACGAACGGCACGCGCCGGCTTTTCGCCAGCGCCGCGATGGCATCGTTAGGCGGCGCCGCGGTGAATCCGCTCATGAAGAAGTTGCTCTGGTGCACGCGCAGGATGAGGGCCGTCTCCGGTCCAATCGCAGCGGCAAAATCTTCCAAGGTCGTTTTGTTCGTCGCGCCGACTTCGCGCAAGCG
>JBDTIQ010000190.1:0-12898 GCA_039936335.1 Chthoniobacterales bacterium | reverse complement strand
AAAATTCGTCGACGGCCGCGCTATTCGTCAGATCGAGCTCAGCGCGCGTGCGGGTGAGCAGATGGGTAAAACCGTCCGCCTCCAGCCGCCGCACGATCGCGCTGCCCACCAGTCCGCGATGACCGGCCACAAATATCGTCTCGTCCTTTTTCATACTTCTTTCTTCATACTTCATCCTTCTCTTCGCTTTCGCGTTTCCTTTTTCAACTCGTCGCGCAATGATCTCGGCGTGGCCAAACGAGATTCACGCCTGCCCGTCCTAAAAACCTACAAATTGTTCGTCGGCGGAAAATTCATCCGTAGCGAGAGCGGGCGGGTCGCGCCGGCTGAGAGCGGCGGCGAGGTGGTGGCGAATTACGCGCGAGCGTCGCGGAAGGATTTTCGCGACGCGGTGAGCGCGGCGCGCAAGGCCTTCGGCGGCTGGTCGGAGCAGAGCGCCTATCTGCGAGGGCAGATTCTTTATCGTGCGGCGGAGATGCTCGAGATGCGCCGTCCGGAGCTGGAAGCGGAAGTGACGCGCGCGGCGGGCAAGCGCAACGGCAAGGCGAACGACGAGACGCAGCTCGCGATCGACCGGCTCGTGCATTACGCGGGCTGGACGGACAAGTTCGGCCAGATTTTCAGCGCGGTGAATCCAGTCGCGAGCTCGCATTTTAACTTCACCTCACCGGAGCCGACCGGCGTGGTCGTGATTATTTGCCCTAACGAACCGCCGTTGCTCGCGCTCGTCTCGCTCGTCTCGCCGGCAATTTTAAGCGGCAACACGGCAGTCGTAATCGTGTCGCAGACGAAGCCGCTCCCGGCTTTAACTTTCTCGGAAATCATCGCGACGAGCGATCTGCCGGGCGGGGTGGTGAATGTCCTCGCGGGCGATCCGGCGGAGCTGGCGCCGCACATTGCGGGTCATATGGATGTGAACGCGATCGTCGATGCCACGGGCGACGCGAAGATCGGGTTGGCACTCCAACAAGGTGGCGGCTTCAACGTGAAACGCTATGTGCAGCGTGAGCTCGCGCCTAACGAATGGCGCGGCGAACGTGCGGAGAATCCCTACTGGATTCTCGACACCGTCGAGATGAAAACGGCCTGGCATCCGGTCGGGCTTTGAAGCACGGGGGGACGTGTAGAGGTGGCCGAGTCGGCCGCGAGCGGAGCGGTGCTGGCTGCAAGAGCGTACAGACTGCGGCGACCGCCAAACTGTTTGCGGCCGGCACGGCCGCCGCTACAGGGCTGGCTGTTTCGCTGACTCAGCCTCTCGCTGCCGCGTGCTTCCTACTTCTTCCTTCTCTTCATGCGCTCTTTGCTTCTCGTGCTCGATAGCGTCGGGATCGGGGGCGCCCCGGACGCCGCCGCTTACGGCGACGAGGGCGCTAATACGCTTGGACACATTTTCGGAGAGGTGCCCGGGCTGCGGCTGCCGCATCTTGATTCGTTAGGCTTGAGCAACCTCTTGCGCGGCGACAACGCCCCGACCCGCGCGAGCTTTGGCCGCATGCAGGAACGCTCTGCCGGCAAGGATACGACGACGGGACATTGGGAACTGGCGGGCGCGGTTCTGGAGAAACCGTTTGCGACCTTCGAGAAGTTTCCTGACGACCTCGTTAGGCAAATCGAGGCGGCAACCGGAATCGAATTGATCGGCAACTATGCCTGCAGCGGCACGACCATTCTCCAGCAGCTCGGCGAAGAACATCTGCGCACCGGCAAACCGATCCTTTACACTTCGGCGGATTCGGTTCTCCAGATCGCGGCGCACGAAGAGGTCGTTCCCGTGGAGCGACTCTACGAGATCTGCCGGGAGGCGCTCGCGCTCACGGATGATTACTGCATTGGGCGCGTGATTGCGCGCCCGTTTCTGGGCGAACCGGGCCGCTTCCAACCACGAGGGCATGAAATGGATCTCCGACCTCTGGGCGGGGCAAATCCAGGAGCTCATCTTCGCGAACCTGGTCGACTTCGACATGCTCCATGTCATCGCCGCGACGTCGCCGCCTACGCGCAAGCCTTGCGGGAGTTTGATGGATGGCTGGGAGAATTCCCCTCGCCTCACGATCTCGTGATCATCACGGCTGATCACGGAAACGATCCGACCTTCTGCGGGACCGACCACACCCGGGAAGAGGTGCCGCTTTTTGTTTTGTCCGGCGGCGAGTCGCGCGACCTGGGACGCGTGAGACTTTCGCGGATGTCTCCGCCACGCTGGCGGAGTTTTTCGAGCTGGCGGAGCCGTGACCCGTGGGGCAATCATTCCTGGAAAGCTGCTGATGTCATTCCGCGCCGCTCCAGTTGTCATCCCGAGCCGCGAAGACGGCGAGGGATCTCCCAAGCGTCGTTGTGGCCCCCGCTCTGTTATCGACGCCGAGAGACGCTTGGGAGGTCCCTCCGCGAGGTTCGCCGCATCGGGATGACAGCTGAAACGCCGATGCACATCCCGTCCTTAATCGAACGTAAACGCGACGGCGCGGAGCTTGCGCCTAACGAAATCGCCGCGTTGATCGACGGCTTCACGCGCGGCGAAATTCCCGATTACCAGATGAGCGCGTGGGCCATGGCGGTCTTCTTCCGCGGGATGACGCCTAACGAAACCGAGGCGCTTACTGCCGCGATGTTGCGGAGCGGACGCACGCTCCGTTATCCGAACGACTCGCCGCCGAAAGTGGACAAGCATTCGACCGGCGGGATCGGCGACAAAGTCTCGCTCGTGCTCGCGCCGCTTCTCGCCTGCGACGACGTTTGGGTGCCGATGATTTCCGGGCGCGGGCTAGGGATCACCGGCGGGACGCTCGATAAACTTGAGAGCATTCCCGGGTTCAACGTGAACCTCGACGAGGCGCGCGCGCTGCGGCAGCTCGAGAAAATCGGCGTCTGTATGATCGGACAGACCGCGGATATTTGCCCGGCGGATAAGAAACTCTACGCGCTTCGCGACGTGACCGGGACGGTGTCGTCGGAGCCGTTGATCGTCGCGAGCATCATGAGCAAAAAGCTCGCGGAGAACCTCGATCGCCTCGTCCTCGATGTGAAGTATGGAAGCGGCGCGTTCATGAAGACGCGCGCGGAAGCGATCAGTCTCGCGGAGTCGATGACCGCAGTCGGCGGGCGGATGGGGGTGAAGATTTCACACCTGTTGAGCGCGATGGACGAGCCGTTAGGCGAGACAGTTGGCAACGCGCTCGAAGTCGCCGAAGCGATTGCGGCGTTACAGGGTCGCGGGCCGCGCGACCTCGTGCAGCTCACGCTCGATCTGGCCGAGAAGGTTGCGAACACGTCACGGGCGCAACTCGCGCGGTGGCTCGCCGATGGCACGGCGTGGGGAAAGTTCGTCGCGCTGGTCGAAGCGCAGGATGGCGACGCGGCCAACCTTGAGAAACTGCCTGATCTGCACGCGGCGCCGATTGTTCGTCCGCTCCCCGCGCCGCACGGAGGCCGGATCGCGCGGATGAACGCGGAAGCAATCGGTCGCGCCGCAACGCTCCTCGGCACCGGCCGCACCAAATCGGACGACGGGATCGATTTTGCGGTCGGATTCTCCGGCATTAAAAAAGTCGGAGCCGAGATCGCGCCTAACGAGCCGCTCCTCTTCATCCACGCGCGGACGCAGGCAGACTTCGACCGGGCGCGGGCGCTGCTCGCTACCGGAATTTCCTTAGAATGACCAAGTTGGCTGGGAGGTAACCAAATCACCCCCGCCCGCCTGCTGGAGGAATGAGCTCCGCGAATCCGAGGGTGGCGCATCATGTCGTCCTCTCCCGGCGTCGCGGGAGTTCCGCCCTCCAGGAGTGGGGATTTGTTCGACGCTTCTGAGGAATTCGCCGCAAAAGTTAGCTGGTCCTTTTCGCGCCTCGGTGTTTACTTCAGGCAAGGCAGCTCCCCGGGTCAATGACACGGGTGTAGAAAGGATTCCAACATGTCATACACGACCGAATTGACTGAGGATTGTATGGGAATCATCCACGTCGGCGAAGGCATCGTCACGGCGCAGATCTGGTCAAAGCGAGCCGACTCGCGACCCACCTGGTCGAGAACACGGAGAATTTTCATTTCGAGTTTATCGACTTTTCGGAGGTGGAGCAGTTGCGCGTGAGCGAGGCTGACCTCCAGCAAATCGTCGCGCAGGATCATTACGCAGCCGTCTTCCGGCCCGACGCGACGGTGGTGATGGTCGCGCCGCGCGATGACCTCTTTGCGATCGCAAAAGAGTGGCAGCGCCAGGTCGAAGACATCGGTTGGAAGACGCACATCACGCGCTCCCGCACCGAAGCGACGGCGTGGTTGCGGGAGAATTTCCCGGAGCCAACAGCCCGTGTCGCGTCGACGGAAACGCCGCAGCCTGAGGACGCGAAGTCGAACTGACCGTCGTCGTCGTCGGGCACGAAATTCCTTTTGCGCCGCGCGCCTTTCCGTGGCGGATTAGCGGGGCGCGAACTGATGGCTTTCCTGAACGAAAACTACCTGAAGCTGCGAGCCGGCTACCTCTTTCCCGAGGTCGCGCGGCGGGTGCGGGAATTCGGCGAGGCGCATCCGGACGCGGCCGGGCGGTTAATTCGTTGCGGGATCGGCGACGTGACGGAACCGCTGCCGCCGGCGGCGGTGACGGCCATGAAGGCGGCCGTCGACGAGTTGTCCGTGCGTGAGACTTTTCGCGGTTACGGTCACGAGCAGGGCGGTGCGTTTCTACGGAGCAAGATCGCGCAGATCGATTACCGCGATCGCGGAATCGAGATCGCGGATGATGAGATTTTTGTTTCCGACGGATCGAAGAGCGACTGCGGTTTTATCCTTGATATCCTCGGCGACCGGAATCGAATCGCGATCACCGATCCAGTTTATCCGGTTTATGTCGACACGAACGTGATGGCCGGCCACACCGGTTTGCCTAACGAGGCGGGTCGCTATGAAGGAATCGTTTACCTGCCGTGTCGCGCGGAGAATAACTTCGTTGCCGATCCACCTAACGAGCACGCCGATATTGTTTATCTCTGTTTCCCAAACAACCCGACCGGCGCGGTCGCGATGCGCGGGCAGCTCGAGCGCTGGGTCGCTTACGCGCAGGAAAACAAGGCACTGCTCCTCTACGACGCGGCCTACGAGGGCTACATCAGCGATCCGGAGATTCCGCGCTCGATCTTCGAGATTCCCGGCGGAACGGAATGCGCGGTCGAGTTCCGCAGCTTCTCGAAAACCGGCGGGTTCACCGGAGTGCGCTGCGGTTTCACGGTGATGACGAAACGCCTGCTCGCGCAGACCACGGACGGTCGGGAATTCCCGTTGCACAAGCTCTGGCATCGGCGCTGGAGCACGAAGGCGAACAGCGTGAGCTACCCCGTGCAGCGCGGTGCGGAGGCGCTTTACAGCGAGGCCGGGCGGGCGCAGGTCCGCGGGCTGATCGAGCATTACATGGGGAACGCGCGGATCTTAAGTGACGCGGCGAGCGCGGCCGGGATGGAGGTTTATGGCGGCAAAAACGCGCCGTATATCTGGGTGCAAACGCCCGCCGGCCTCACGAGCTGGGAAATGTTCGATCGGATGCTGCAGGAGCTGAACGTGGTTGTGACGCCGGGTAGCGGGTTTGGTTCGGAAGGCGAAGGTTATTTCCGCATCTCCGCCTTCAACAGCCGCGAAAACGCCGAGGAAGTCGCGCATCGGCTGCGGGAGAGCGCCTTAGTCTGAGCCACTTTTACCTGCACTTACACCGTCTCCCGCCGGGTGCAGTGTAAGTGTAGGTGCAGATCAAAGTGGGCGGAAGGGGCCCTTGCGCCCCGCGCCTGAGCCCGCCAATTTGTTCCCTTGCAAAAGGAAGAGATCACGGACCTCTCGCGGAATCTGCCGCAGCTTTATCGCTTCTGTTTTCTGATGACGGGCGACGCGGCGAAAGCGCTCGAAGCTTTCCAAAACACGCTCCGCGAAGCAGCCGCGCTCGCGGCTCGGCGGCTTCTGCCGGATGACGGGCTCTGGTGCTTTCACGAGGCGCGCCACCAGTGTCTCGCGATCGGGGCGCATGATGTTCAGGCGGAAACCGCCACGATGCCGAAGGAACCGATCTCGCCCGAAGCGGCGACCCGCGTGGCACAGCTCGAGTCGGCGCAGCTCGCGTCGTGGATCGCAGCTGCACCGGAACCGCAACGCTCCGCGCTCGCTTTCTTTTACCTGAACCAGTTTTCTCATCGCGAAATGCAGAACCTGCTCGACCTGAAGATGGACGAGCTGGCCGGGTTGATCTCGCACGGCCGGGCGCAATTTCAGGCCTGGCTCGACACCGTCACGGACGACCTCCTGCCGCGATGAGGCGCTGGCTCTCGCGGCGCAAACGCGCGCTCCTCGAATGCGCGCCGATCAGCGACAATCCGCCTAACGACCGGGCAATGCGCTCCGCGCTGGAGAGCGCGCGCACCATTCCGGAAGCGGCCGCCAGTCTGACGACGCAGCAACGCTTCGATCAGGCGCTCGCGGCGTTGGTCGCGAAGATCGAGGTGCCGAAGGCGGCGGAGGAATGGTTTGTGAATGTCGCGCTGATTAAGGGCGCGAAACGCAACTGGAAAAAGACGGCGCGGCATCCGGCGATCCTCGCCACCGCGCTCGCCGTCCTCGTGATGGCCGGTGTCTCGGTCTTCTTCCTGGTCGAGCGGATGCACGAATTTCCCGGCTCCGCGACCGCGAAGAAGTTGCTGGTTGTCGCCGCCAGCACGCGCCGGTCGCAGCTCGATCCGCTGAACACGGATGCGATTAATCTCGGCGATTATTTTTTCATGAAGTATCAGCTCGAGCACTTCGATGTGCCGATGGTGCTGGCCGATCTGCGCGCGACGGGAGCGCGGGTCTTCGAAGACGACGATGGGCACCCCGTCGCACAGGTGGCGCTCGCGGAGAGCGGGATGCAGTTTTTTCTTTACCCGTCTGACGGTGGCGGCGCGCGGGCGGCACCCAAGAAAAGCAATCAAAAGTGGCGCTACGTCGAGAACGAAGGCTGGGTCGGAGGGGTCGAGGTACGCAACGGCGTCTGCTTCATGATCGCGATGCGAGGGAACAAGAAAGATTTGAAGCCGTATCTGGCCGAGCGACAAAAGTAGCGGGTCGTCCTCTGCCCTTTAATCCTGCACCTGCACTTAAACTTACACCCTCTTCTCCGGGAAGCGGAGGTGTAAGTGCAGGATTAAAGTGGAGGCAGGATGCGCTTTTCGAAGGCGGAGTGGGTTTCCCGCCGGAGGGGTGGTGCCAGAGGGGAGAGTTGAACTCCCGACCAAGGGCTTATGAGTCCCCTGCTCTACCACTGAGCTACCCTGGCGTGCGAGCCGGTATTGTTAAATGACCCGCCATTGGTGTCAACGAACGAGCGCCCCACCCCACACACCGAACCCCGGCGAAGCGACCGCGCAACCTCCGTTTGACAATGAATGAACGTTCATTCACTTTTTGCGCGCGATGTCCCAGCGTTCCACTGATGTGCTCGATCGACGCGAGCAGATTCTCCAATCCGCTCTCCTCTGTTTCGGCAAGTGCGGCTTCCACCAGACGAGCATGCACGACATCAGCGACGCAGCCGGGATCAGTGTCGGTTTGATCTACCGCTACTTTAAAAACAAGGAGGAGGTCATCGCCGCGCTTGCCGCCGGGCATAAAAAGGCGATCGCCGAGCTCCTCGAACGCGCCGGCCAGGCGCCGACACTTCTCGAGGCGATGGAGATCCTCTTCACCTCCCATTGCGCCGATCACGCGCCGCAGATCCTCTCCGCCTTCGTGCTCGATCTTTTCGCCGAAGGGAGTCGTAACCCGCGCATCGCCAAGGTCGTGCGCGACGTGATGCGCGCGAAATCGGAGGGCGTCGCCGCCTTGATCGCGCGCTCCGCCGAGGTCCGAAAAAATCCTCTCCGGCTCGATCCTCACGCGATTGCGGAAATGATTTTCGCAGTGAATGATGGCACAATGATGCACAGCGTGCTGCGTCCCGCGCGGATGTCAGTCGCTTGCTACCGAGAGCACCAGATCGAGGTCGCCCGCACGCTTTGGCGCCTGCTTTTCAGTCCCACATCCCATGCAAACGGCCACAACTAGACCTCCGGCGCGCGTCGAGCGCGTCGCACCTTCGAGCGCCCCGCGGCGCAGTCAGAAAGGCCCGATCTTCTGGGTCATCCTCGCGCTCATCCTCATCTTCGTCCTCTTCGCCGGCCTGAAGGTGTTGCAATTCACGACCATGATGAAAGCCGGCAAGTCGATGGCGCCGCCGCCCACCACCGTCACGAGCGCCGTCGTGAAACAGGCGGAATGGCAGCCGACCGTGAAAGCCATCGGCTCTCTCTCACCCGTGCAAGGTGCCACGATCAGTGCGGAGCTCTCGGGCCGCGTCTCGGAGATCGATTTCACGTCGGGTTCGAAGGTCAAAAAAGGCGACCCGCTTCTGAAGCTCGATGTCGCGGCGGAACAGGCCCAACTCACTTCGGCGCAGGCCGACGCCGAGCTGGCGAAATCCGAGCTCGATCGAGCCCAGAAACTTTCGAAAGGCAACGTGATCTCGAAGTCGGAATACGACACCGCGAAAGCAAAATACGACGCGATGCAAGCCTCGGTGGAAAACATGCAGGCCGCGATCAACAAGAAGGTTATCCGCGCGCCGTTCGCCGGCACTACAGGCATTCGCTACGTCAACCCGGGGCAGATTGTGGCCGTCGGCGACAAGCTCGTGTCGCTGCAAGCGCTCGACCAGGTCTTCGTCGATTTCTCGCTCCCGCAAAACGATCTGTCGAAAGTTTCCGTCGGTCTCAAAGTCGACGTCACGACCGACGCGGTCCCCGGCCGTGTCTTCAAGGGCACGATCAACGCGATCAATCCCTCGATCGACGCGGTCACGCGCAGCGTCCAGGTGCAGGGCAGTCTCGATAACAAGGACCACGTCCTGCGCCCGGGAATGTTCGCCAAGGTCGAGGTCCTCCTGCCGCAGAAAATCAAGACGACCTACATCCCGGCAACCGCGGTTTCCTACGCGCCGTATGGCGACTCCGTCTTCATTATCGAGAAAAAGCAGAACGAAAAGACGAAGAAAGAAGAGCTCGTGATCCGGCAGCAATTCATTCGGCTCGGCGAAGCGCGCGGCGACTTCGTCGCGGTCACGGACGGTTTGAAACCCGGCCAGCAAATCGTGAGCACCGGCGCGTTCAAGTTGCGCAACGGCATGGACGTCGTGATCGACAATAAACTCGCGCCCAAGCCGGAGCTCGCGCCCACGCCTCCCGAGAGCTAGGGGAAAATCCGAATATCGAATGTCGAGACTCGAAACAAATCCGAAATGCGAAGGCTCGAATGACCGAAACAGGGCATTCGCGCTCTTCCCCGTTTCGGTAGTTCGGATTTTGAACCTTCGAGCTTGCTTCGGATTTCGGATTTCGAACTTTGGAATTCACGCGTGAAGACATTTACCGATCTCTTCATCCGCCGCCCGGTCCTCGCGATCGTCGTTAGTCTCGTCATCATCATCGCGGGATTGCAGGCGATTTCGTCGCTCAACGTCCGGCAATATCCGCGCAGCGACATCGCCTCCGTCACAGTCACGACCGTTTATGTAGGGGCGAGCGCGGAACTGGTCCGCGGGTTTATCACGACCCCCTTGGAGCGTGCGATCGCCGCCGCCGACGGGATCGACTACCTGCAGTCGTCGAGCTCGCAGAGCGTCTCGACGATCACTGCGCACCTGAAACTGAACTACGACTCGAACAAAGCCCTGTCCGAGATCAGCTCGAAGGTCAACCAGGTCCGCAACGACCTCCCGCCCGAGGCCGAAGTGCCGGTCATCAACATCGAATCAGCGGATTCCCAGTTCGCCTCGGCCTACCTCAGTTTCACCTCGGACATCCTCAAGGCGAACGAGATCACCGATTACCTTAACCGCATCATCCAGCCGCGCCTGACCGCGATCCCCGGCGTGCAGCGCGCGGAGATTCTCGGCGGCCGCACCTTTGCCATGCGCATCTGGCTAAAGCCGGACCGGATGGCCGCGCTCAACGTCAGCCCGGCGCAAGTGCGCCAGGCCCTTGCGGCCAATAACTTCCTCTCCGCGCTCGGCAACACCAAAGGCGCACTCGTCCAGGTCAACCTGACCGCGAACACCGACCTGCACTCGGTTCAGGATTTTAAGAACCTCGTCGTCCGGCAGGAGAACGGCGTCCTCGTTAGGCTAGGCGAGATCGCCGACGTCGTGCTCGGCGCGGAAGACTACGACACCGAGGTCCGCTTCTCCGGGCAGCGCGCGGTCTTCATGGGCATCTTCGTCCTTCCGAATGCGAACGCGATCGACGTGGTCAAACGCGTCCGCACTGAGATGGAGGACATCCAGAAAGGTCTCCCGACCGGCCTCCAGGGCCGCATCGCCTACGACGGCACGGAGTATATCAACACCGCCATACACGACGTCTTCCACACGTTGGTCGAGACCCTCATGATCGTCGTGCTGGTCATCTTCCTCTTCCTCGGCTCGTGGCGCACCGTCATCATCCCGCTGGTTGCGATCCCGATCTCGCTCATCGGCGCGGTCTTCCTCATGCAGGTCTTCGGGTTCACCATCAACCTGCTCACCCTGCTCGCAATCGTGCTCTCCGTCGGTCTGGTCGTCGATGACGCCATCGTGGTAGTGGAAAATGTCGAGCGCCATCTGCGCGAGGGGCTCAGCCCGCTCGATGCGTCCTTGTTAGGCGCGCGCGAGCTGGTCGGGCCGATCGTCGCCATGACCATCACCCTCGCGGCCGTTTACATTCCGATCGGCATCCAGGGCGGATTAACGGGCACACTCTTCCGCGAGTTCGCCTTCACCCTGGCGGGCGCAGTCACCATCTCCGGCATCGTCGCACTCACCTTGTCGCCGGTCATGTCGGCTTACTTCCTGAAAGCCGGCGACGAAGAGCGCGGGTTCACCGGCAAGATCAACCACACCTTCGACCGGATCCGCGACTGGTATGGGCGAGCGCTCGATCGCTCCCTGACGATGCGCCCTGCGATCTACATCGCCTGGATCGGACTCTCGATCATCGCCTGCATTTTCCTCTACGTCTCCATGACGATGAACAAAGAGCTCGCCCCGACCGAAGATCAGGGCGTCATCTTCGGTATCGTCACCGCGCCGGCGGATTCCACGATCGAACAGACTCAGAAGTATGCCGATGCCGCGGGCAAAGTGTTCCTGAGCTTTCCCGAAACGCGCTTCGTCTTCCAGATCACCAACCCCTCCGGCGGCTTCGGCGGCATGGTCCTAAAACCGTGGGATCAGCGCGACAAGACCGCTTTCCAGCTCCTCCCCGAGGTGCAGAAAAAACTCGGCGAGATTCCCGCCATCCAGATGTTCCCGGTCCTCCCGCCGGCGCTCCCGGGCGGCGGGCAATTCCCGGTGGAATTCGTCATGCTCTCAACCGCCGAGCCGCAGCAGATGCTCGAGATCGCGAACAAGCTCCAGGCCGCCGCCGCGAAGAGTGGAAAGTTCGCGTTCCCGCCCCTCATCGACACCAAGATCGACCAGCCCCAGGCCGAGGTCGTGATCGATCACGACAAAGCGGCCGCGCTCGGGCTCAACCTCGCGCAGGTCGGCTCCGACGTTTCCGCGATGCTCGGCGGCAACTTCGTGAACCGGTTCGACATCGCCGGGCGCGCCTACAAAGTCATCCCGCAGATCCAGCGCGTCGATCGATTAAACCCCAACCAGCTCGAGAACATCTACGTCACCGGGCCGGATGGAAAACTGATCCAGCTGAGCACGATCGCCACCATCCGGCACAAAGTCGTCCCGCGTTCGCTCAACCGCATGCAGCAGCTCAACGCCGTCACCATCTCCGGCGTCTCGATCGTCCCGATCGACCAGGCCCTCAAGGTCCTGGAGGACGAAGCCAACCGCATTTTCCCTAAGGGTTACTCGATCGATTACACCGGCGAATCCCGCCAACTCCGAGTCGAAGGCGACAAATTCCTGCCGGCCTTCGGGCTCGCCTTCGTCCTCATCTTCCTAGTCCTCGCGGCGCAGTTTAACAGCTTCCGCGACCCGCTCATCATCCTCTTCGGCTCCGTGCCGCTCGCCATGTTTGGCGCGCTCATTTTCACCTTCCTGAAAATGCCGAACCCGAACGTCCCGTTCTTCACCAACGGCTGGACCACGACGATGAACATCTACAGCCAGGTCGGCCTCGTCACTCTGGTCGGCCTGATCTCCAAGAACGCGATCCTGATCGTCGAGTTCGCGAACAAGTTGCAACAGACCGGGCTCGACAAAATCTCCGCCGTCGCGCAAGCCGCGCGCGTCCGGCTGCGCCCTGTGCTCATGACGACGATCGCCACCGTCGCCGGCCACATGCCGCTCATCTTCGTGACGGGCGCCGGCGCGAAAGCGCGAAACTCAATTGGGTTGGTGCTCTGCGGCGGGATGACCATCGGGACCATCTTCACCATCTTCATCGTCCCGTCGCTCTACGTCCTGATCGCGCGCACCCACAACGAAGGTGCCACCCCCGAGCCCGAGCACTCAGCCGACCCCCGCGATCGCGACCTCGTTCCCGAGCTTGCCGAAGCCTGAGACGCGTCGATGTGCGGCTACCTGCCCGCCCATACCCGGACATCACATCAGCACACAGCCGCTGCGCGCGTTCGGCAAACGGAGTGCGGGCGACAAGTGCGCTCCCGAAGAGACTTGGGGAATGAGGAGCGATCCTACCCTTCCAAAGCCGCCCTCTCCTATCCCCGACACCCCCGCCAGTTGTCATCCTGAGCGAAGCGAAGGATCTCGCAAACGTCGCGCGACCTTCCCTTGCCTCCCCACGTCGAGCGACGCTTGCGAGGTCCTTCGCCGTCTGCGCGGCTCAGGATGACAACTTAGCGGCGGCGCAAAGCTTCACAGCGGTTCAGGCTGACAGCTCCTGGCGGCGCAATCCTTGCA
>JBDTIQ010000189.1:0-10195 GCA_039936335.1 Chthoniobacterales bacterium | reverse complement strand
GTTTTGTTTCGCCGAAAGCCGTGCCGCAGCTTGCGGATAGCGAAGCCGTGCTGGCGGAACTCGCCCCGCCTGACGATGTCGAGATCATCGGGATTGTGGTGAATGAGAAGGGCGCGGAACGGGCGATCGCGACCGGCGCGGTGACGACGGTGGGATTCCCCTGCTCCATTTCGGAGACGTTTCTGCGGCGGAATCAGAATCAATCGCCGGAGGAGAATCTTGCGGTGCTGGAGAAGATCTGTGAGCGCGCGGCGACGAATGGATTGCGGATGGTGGTTTACGTTTCGATGGCGTTTGGGAATCCCTACGGCGATCCGTGGAGCAGTGAGAAATTGAGTGCATTGGTGGCTCGGGTTGGTTCGTTAGGCGTGCATTCTATTTCACTCGCTGACACGGTTGGCGTCGCGGTGCCAGAGTTGATCGCGGAGGTTGTGACCGCGGTTCTAAAAGACGACTCGAACCGTGACCTCGGGGTGCACCTGCACAGCACGCGCGCCGCGGCCGCCGCGAAAGTGCTGGCCGCCTATGATGCGGGCTGCCGGCGTTTCGATGCGGCGTTAGGCGGGCTCGGCGGCTGCCCTTTCGCGCAGGATGATTTGGTTGGGAACATCCCGACGGAAGAAGTGCTGCGCGCGCTCACGCAGCGCGGTGTTCGGTCGTTAGGCTTGGAGGATCTGCGGGAAGTGATTGCGTTGAACGAACGAATCAGCCGCGAGTTTTCTCCTCAACACGCGTCATCCTGAGCGAAGCGGAGCGGAGTCGAAGGATCCCGTGAGGTTTTGGGAAAGTGTCGCACAGAACTCCCGCGCAGAAGCTTCACCGCATCTCGGCGGGATCCCTCGACTGCGTTTCGCTGCGCTACACTTCGCTCGGGATGACGTGCTTGCAGCGCCCATCAAGTCTGCACGACGCCCATGTGGAAACGGCCCTGCGGCATCGGACGCGAGACGTAGCCTAACAACTCCGTGAGCACATTGCGCGTGTCTTCCGGCTGGATGATCGCGTCAACCCACCCGCGCGCCGCGCCGTAGCGGATGTCGGTTTGCTCCTGGTAGGTTTCCTTTACCTTCGCGCGGAGTTGTTCCAGCTCTTCGGCGCTCGCTTTCTTGTCGCCGCGCTCGCGCGATCTCGCGAGGACGCTGAAGACGGTGTCGGAGGCCTGCGCCGCGCCCATCACGGCATAGCGCGCATTCGGCCAGGCGAGGATGAAGCGCGGATCGTAGGCCTTCCCGCAGAGCGCGTAGTTGCCCGCGCCGAACGACCCGCCGACCACCACTGTGATCTTCGGGACGACTGAATTGCTGACTGCGCTAACCAATTTTGCGCCGCTCCGAATGATGCCGCTTTGTTCCGCATCGCGGCCGACCATGAAGCCGGTCACGTCCTGGAAAAAGATGATCGGCAGCCCGGTCTGGTTGCAATCCATGACGAAGCGAGCGGCTTTGTCGGCGCTGTCGGCGTAGATGACGCCGCCCATCTGGATGCCGGCTTTTTTCGTGCGCACTTGATGCCGCTGATTCGCAACGATGCCGACGGAATGCCCGCTAATCCGCGCATAAGCGGTGACGAGGGTTTTGCCGTAATCGGCTTTGTATTCGTCGAGCGAATCGGCGTCGATGATCGAGGCGAGCAGGTCGCGGGCGTCGTATTGTTTTTGCCCTTCCAGACTGATGAGGTCGTAAACTGCTTTTGGATCCTTGGCCGGTTTGAGGGTTTTCGTTTTCACTCTGTCTTTCCTGGTCGCCTCCGCTTCGGGCAAGAGCGCGACTAACGAACGCAGGCGTTTCAGGCACGAGGGATCGTCCTTTTCGTAAAAGTCAACCGTGCCGCTGATCTCGGCGTGCATGTGCGCGCCGCCCAGTTCTTCGGTGTCAACGATTTGACCGATGGCAGCTTTGACTAACGATGGGCCGGCGAGGTAGAGGCCGCTCCCTTCCGTCATGAGAATTTTGTCGCAGAGGACCGGAAGATATGCGCCGCCCGCGACGCAGTTTCCCATGATGGCAGCGAATTGTGGCAGGCCGGCGGCGGAGATGACGGAGTTGTTGCGAAAGATGCGACCGAAGTCGTCTTCATCGGGGAAAATCTCGTCCTGCATCGGGAGGAAGACGCCGGAGGAATCGACCAGGTAAATCAGTGGGAGCGCGTTCTCGAAGGCGATGCGCTGGGCGCGAATGAGCTTCTTCGCCGTCTGGGGAAAGAAGGCGCCGGCTTTTACGGTCGCGTCGTTCGCGATGATCATGCAGGGGACGCCCGCGACTCGGCCGATGCCGGCGACCGCCCCGGCGGCCGGGACGCTGCCCCATTGCTCATACATCTGGTAGGCGGCCCAGAGGCCGATCTCGAAAAACCCGGAGTCGCGATCGAGCAGGTGCGCAACGCGTTCGCGCACCGGAAGGCGGCCGCGTTTGCGCTGACGTTCCTGGCCGACTTTGCCGCCGCCTTCGCGGAGGATTTCCTCTTCGCTCAGGATCGCTTCGCAGCGGGCGTGGAGGTCGTTAGGCAAGGCGGAGGCGGAAGCGCGCGAAGAAGTCATGCGGTGGACTTACTTCGGCGAACCAATCCGATCAAGAGTTGGCTGCGCCGCAATCGCGCGCGCGCGTCTCGATCGGATAGCGCGCTGGATTCGCGGAACTCATCCCTCCATGGATGAAGTGGCGCGACCCTTTAGGATTCCCCTAACGACGCGCGCTCTTAGTAAACGTCGACTTCCGACCGGTAACCGGAATCGTTCCGAATCGTGCGCAAACGGCGCTGCATGCCGCGCTCGGATTCCGGGCGATTGAAGCGTTCCATCCCAAACTTCACGAGGAGCGGGATGACGGCGAGCGTGCCGACGGAGACGAGCGCGATCGCGGTCGCCTGGCGCGCCGGACGACTAAAACGCTCGGCCATGAGCAACCCGACGCCGAGGCCGAAAGCGGTCCGCGTGAGCGTTAATAATCCGTCCAGCGGCAGCGCTTCCGCCGTTTTTGGAATGGATAACGAAATGGACATCGCCTAGTCTTATAGCTCTCGCCGCCAAAAAAAGAAACGGGAATTCTCGCGCTACTTCAGTCTGCCGCCGCCTCCGCTTCACATGTCGAATTCTCTCTACGTGCTCATCCTCGCCGGCGGCAGCGGGGAACGTTTCTGGCCGCTCAGCCGGCGCGCGCGCCCGAAGCAGCTCTTGCGGCTCGTTTCCGAGAAAACGCTGATCGAGGAAACGATCGACCGTCTCGAAGGCATGGTTCCACCCGAGAACATTTTGATCCTCACAAACGTGGATCAGGAAAAGGCGCTGAGGGAATTGTTGCCCGATTTCCCGCCCGAAAACATTGTGGCCGAACCGGCGAAACGGGACACGGCGGCCGCGGTTGCTCTCGCCACCGGTTGGGTGGCGAAGCGCGATCATCAGGCGACGATGCTGGTGCTCCCGGCGGATCACGTGATCAAAAACCGCGCGGCACTTCAGGAGACAATCACAACCGCCGTGCGCGCCGCGGAGGAAACCGGCGCGCTCGTGACGATCGGCGTGAAGCCGACCTGGGCGTGCCCGGGTTTCGGCTACATCGAGCGCGGCGAGGTGGTCACGTTGAAAAGTGCGGCCGCCGAAACAGCGATCTTTCGCGTGCTCCGTTTCCGGGAAAAGCCAGACGCGGAACTGGCCGACCGCTTCGTCCGGAGCGGGAACTTTCGCTGGAATGCCGGGATGTTTGTCTGGTCGGTGCCGACGGTTTTGAGCGAGTTCAATCGACACGCGCCGGGGCTGGGAGATTTCATCTCGCAACTGCGCGCGCCGGGCAATTGGGAGCGGACCCTGGCCGAGCGCTTCAGCGAGTTGCCGAGCACTTCTTTCGATTACGCGATCATGGAAAAAGCCGATCGCGTGCTCATGGTGGAGGCGAGTTTTGATTGGGACGACGTCGGCGGCTGGCGGGCGCTGGCGGACTACCTAACGAGTGATGAAAAGGGCAACGCCGCACACGGCGAAATCGCCACACTGAACGCGAGCAACAACATCGTCTTCAACGATACGCCGACGACGATTGCACTTCTCGGCGTGCATAACTTGATTGTCGTCCGAACCCGGGACGCGCTCCTGATTTGCAATCGGCACGATGCGGAGAAGATCAAGAACCTGGTGAGCGACCTGCCGCCGGAACTGCAATGAAACGGCGCGTGATGGGCATCGACTACGGCACGGCGCGGATCGGCGTGGCCGTCTCCGACGAGTTGCAAATGCTGGCGCACCCGACCGAGACGATCACGGTCTCGAAGACGCCGAATCCTGCCGCCCGCGTCGCCGCGATCGCGCAGGAGAAAAACGTCGAGCGCATCGTCGTCGGATTACCGCGGCATATGAACGGCAGCGTCGGCGCCTCCGCGGAAGAAGCGCAGAAGTTCGCGGAGAAGTTGAAACCGCTGGTCACCTGCGAAGTGCGGACGTGGGACGAGCGGCTCTCGACCGTCGCGGCCCATCGGGCGATGAAGGAAGCCGGGAAAACCACGCGGCAAACGCGCGGCTACATCGATCAGGTCGCGGCGCAGATGCTTCTGCAGAGTTACCTCGATAGCCTGCCGGGCAACCAATCCAGCGGCGAATTCGATCCTTTTGCCTAACGAATCCAACGCTACGAACTCGACGGCGCTTTCACGGCGGCTCAAGCTCGTCATCGCCTACGACGGCTCTGCTTTTCGTGGCTGGCAAAGCCAACCCAGAGGCGGAACAATTCAGGATCGGCTCGAGGCGGCGTTCGCGAGCGTCGCGGGCGCGGACATTCGCGTCCATGGCGCAGGGCGAACCGATGCGGGAGTTCATGCGCTCGGGCAGTGTGCGCACGTCGATGTCGCGGAGCGGAAGCTCAGCGCGGACACCTGGCGGAACGCGCTGAACGCTTCCCTCCCTTTGCAGATCCGCATCGTCAGTTGCCGCTTTGTGGCGAAGAAGTTTCACGCGCGTTTCCAGGCGCGCGGGAAAGTCTATCGTTATCGAATCGCGACGACTCATGTGTTTTCGCCGTTCGAGATTGGACGCGCCTGGCACGTGAGCAGCGCGCTCGACGACGAACTCCTGCGCGCCAGCGCCACATCGTTTGTCGGGCGACATGACTTTGCCGGTTTCGCCGCGAATCGAGGCAAGCCGCCGGAAACGACCATTCGAACCATCCGCTCGGTGCGGGTGCACCGCATTCGGGCTGTGACTACGATCGAGTTCGATGGCGACGGGTTCCTCTACAAGATGGTGCGGCTGATGGTCGGCTCGATCGTCCGCTGCGCGACCGGGAAAGACTCGCTGGCTGAAATCCGGCACCGGTTGCAAAAACCGGATTGCGACGGCGCGCGCTTAGTCGCTTCGGCTGGCGGGCTTACCCTCGTGCGGGTGCGTTACTAACTTTCGAGGCACCCCCTTCGTTCCCGCTAAAACCGCGTCTCGAGTGAGTATGGTGATTATATTCAATGTGGCAGGTAAACTGCTTTACCTCCGGCTCAAATGGCTGCCATTTCTTCGCCCTTCCGGCGAGTTCCACGGTTTCACCCCCTCGCCGCCCCCCGCATCTGGCTCGAGTGGCTCCTTAGTCCGCAACATTTCCAGTTTAAGCTCCTCCTCGGATCGGCCGTCGGCATGATCGTGATCGTGGTCGTCGCGGTCGCCTGCCTGCTTTTCACCTTTGAAAATCAGCGCCAGTCCCGCTTCCGCGCCCAAACCATCGCGGTGATGCGCCTGAGCAGTGTTCTCGAGAATGACATCGCTGCTCTTGAGAACGCGCACCGCGGCTACCTGCTGACGCACTCTCCGGTTTACCTGCAGAAATTCGAGCGGCGGAAAGAGCTCTTCCAGCGCAACAGCGAGGAGCTTGCGGCGAGCGTGGCGGACAATTCCCAACAGCGCAAACGCACCCTTAAAATGCGCGAAATCGTATGGAACTGGTTGAGCGCTCGGTTGTTGGAAATGCAGGGAAGTCGTCCCGAACGAACGGTGGCGCCCGGCGAAACAAAAGCCGTTCTCGGCGCAAACCTGCTCGATGAAGCACGCGACATTCTTCACTCCATTCAGCGTGAAAAGCAGATCGTGCTCAACCAGCGCGTTCGCGAACAGGAATGGGCGGTTCAATCCACGCAGGTGCTCGATTTCATCCCGCGCCTCGAACGCGCGGCCTATGAGATGCAGAAGGAAAAGCGCGGTTATGTGCTGACGGGCGACCCGGCTTTCATCGATTCCTACAAAAGCGCAACCGCGAACTTCTACACGTTCCACGGTCACCTCGCGGTCTTGGTGGCTGATTCACCTGCGCAATCAGCGGAACTGAACAGCATCCGGGCGCAACTCGAGAACTGGATCGTGACATGTGCCGTGCCCGACATCGACATGAAGCGCGCGGGCGGTATCCCGACGGCCGCGAACGACGCGCGCGGTGAAGAAATCATGGCCGGCGTGCGCCGGGCGTTGGACAAGTTCGCCGAAGAACAGGTGAACATCTACGAAGTCCGCACCGCGGCGGTGGCTCACCAGCGCATCCTCACGACTTCCGGCATCGCCATTCTCTGCGCGATCGCCATCGGGCTCATGATTGCCTCGAGCGTTTACAGTTTTGTGATTTGCCGGAGGCAGTTTCGGAAATTGGAGAGCGCCGACGTGCGCATGCACGCCGTGATCGATCATATTCTCGACGGCATGGTCACGATCGATGAGTCAGGTGCGATCTCCTCGATGAACCCCGCCGCCCGCCGGATGTTTGGATATAGCGAGAACGAGTTCTGCGGCGACGAACTGGCGCGCCTGATCCCGCAATGCTTCGACCGTGAAGCGGAGGGCGGCGTGCGTTCCTGCGAATGGGCGGAGCTCGCGCAGCGCACCGGCAGCATCACTCGCGCCCTCGCCCGCTCACGCGGCCACGCGACTTTCCCGGTGGAGATTTCCCTGAACGAAGTGGTCGTCGAAGGCCAGAAGTTTTATGTCGGGATGATCCGCGACGTGACCGAGCGGAAGCGCTTCGAGGAGGAACTCGCGGCCGAGAAGAACAGTCTCGCCGTCACCCTCGGCTCGATCGGCGACGGCGTGATCACGACAGATCTCGACGGCCGCATTCTCATGACCAATCCCGCGTGCGAAACTCTCACCGGATGGACGGCGAGCGAGGCCGACGGGCAAAAGCTTTCGACTGTTTTCAGCATCGTCGCGGACAGCTCCGCCAACCGTCGCCCGCAAAAAGCTGGTTATCGGAACCAGGCCGAGATGATTCTCTTCGGGACGCCAGAACGCTCCACGCTCACAGCCCGGGACGGGACGAAGCGGGTGATTGAACAGATGGCCGCGCCGATTTCCGATGGGAAAGGCGAACTCTGCGGCGTGGTTCTGGTCTTCCGCGACATCACGCAGAGGCTGCGGGACGAAGCGGAGCGCAGGAAGACGGAAACCCTCGAGCAACTCGGGTTGCTCGCCGGTGGCATCGCGCATGATTTCAATAACCTCCTCACCGCCATTATCGGCAACATCTCGCTCGTGACGCTCCTCATGCCGGAGGATGCACAGCTGACTGGCCGGTTAAACGACGCGACGAATGCCTCGCATCGCGCCCGTGATCTGGCGCAGCAACTCCTCACTTTCGCCCGCGGCGGCGCGCCGATCAAAGAAACCGCCTCGGCGCGAAAGTTGATCGAAGATACCGTCAGCTTCTCGCTCCGCGGAACCCAGAGCCGCAGCGAGGTAGAGATCGCACCGCAGCTCTGGCCGTCGGAATTCGACTCCGGACAGATCAGCCAGGTCATCGCGAATCTCGTGGTGAATGCCGACCAGGCGATGCCCGACGGCGGCACCCTGCATGTCGATTGCGATAACTTTACGAACGATGCCGAGACCCTCGATGCCCCCTCCAATCTCGCTCCAGGCCGTTATATCCGGATCAAAGTCCGCGACGAAGGCGTGGGCATACCAGAGGAATATGCGAAGCGGATCTTCGATCCCTATTTCACCACAAAGGCAAAAGGCAATGGTCTCGGCCTCGCCACCACCTATTCGATCGTGAAAAATCACGGGGGCTTGATCACGGTGGAATCGGAGGTGGAACGCGGCTCGACCTTTACCGTCTATCTCCCTGCGGCACTGGAAGGAATCGAAGTTCTCCCCACTCCAGACGACGTGGCGCCGGAGACGCCCACGGAACTCAAAGGGAGCGGTCGCGTCCTGGTCATCGACGATGAGGAAGCCATCCGCATGCTCGTCGACTTTACCCTGACCCGACTCGGCTACGAAGTGACCCAGACGGACACTGCGCTGAGCGGGATCGAACTCTACCGCAAATCGCTCCACTCGGGCCGGCGCTTCGATCTGGTGATCCTCGACCTGACGTTGCCCGGCGGGATGGGAGGCAGGGACGCATTCAAGGTGTTGCTCGAGATCGATCCGACTGTGAACGCAGTCGTCTCGAGCGGTTACGCGACCGATGACACCTTGAGCCGATACGAGGATTTCGGATTCCGTGGGGTGATCCCAAAGCCTTACGAAGCCTCCGTCCTCGGCCGCATCGTGCACGAGGTGATCGAGAAGGGCCAGGCGGAAAATCATCCGGTCTTCGAGCTCCAGCACGCCTGCTAACTTACCGTCGCCCGATTCTTCCAGCTTGCGCACAGGCCTCGCGCTCTTAGCTTGGAGGCGGAATGACTACCGCTGCTCCGTCGGCTGAACCGCAGCAAGTTCCCGCTGCATACGACTCCAAAATCGAAGGCAACGTCATCTTCACCCGGCTCGATGCCGCGATGAATTGGATGCGCAAGAACTCGCTTTGGCCCATGCCAATGGGTCTCGCCTGTTGCGCGATCGAATTAATGGCCACGGCCTCGTCGCGCTTCGACATCGCGCGCTTTGGCGCCGAGGTCATGCGCTTTTCCCCGCGCCAGTGCGACGTCATGATTGTCGCCGGCACGGTGACCTACAAAATGGCCCTGGCCGTCAAGCGCATCTACGAGCAAATGCCCGAGCCGAAGTGGGTCATCGCGATGGGCGCCTGCGCCTCCAGCGGCGGCATGTATCGCTCCTATGCGGTCTTACAGGGAATCGATCAGCTTCTTCCGGTGGATGTCTATGTCTCCGGCTGCCCTCCGCGGCCTGAGGCGCTCCTTGAGGGATTGATGAAGTTGCAGGATAAGATCGCCGGCGAGCGCTCCTTCACCTCGCAGAAACGCGACCTTGTCGAAAAGATCGAGTCCTACTCTTAGCTCCTTTTCTACTTTCTCCTTTAGCATTTCTCCTTTCATCATGACTGGTCCTGAGCTTCTTTCTTCTCTCTCCCAGCTCTTTGAGCCCAAGATCAAAGAAAGAATCGAATTCCGAGGCGAAACCACTTTCGTGATCGACCCGGCCGATCTGCGGGAGGTTGCCAGGTTCTGCAAGGGAGAACTGTCTTTTGACTACCTGCTCGATATCTCGAGTGTCGATAACTTCGGGTTCGAGCCACGGTTCGAAGTCGTCTACGAACTCTACTCGATGACCCTTGCAGTCCACTTGCGCCTGAAAGTGCGCGTCTCGGAGGATGATCCGGCCGTTGATACGATCTCGGACATCTGGCCAACCGCCAATTGGCATGAACGAGAGATCTGGGACATGATGGGTTTGCGTTTCAATAACCATCCAGACCTGCGCCGGATTTTAATGTGGGAAGGTTATCCCTACTTTCCCTTGCGGAAAGAGTTTCCACTCGAAGGTAAACCGAGCGACATGCCAGATGTGGCTTTCACCTCGGCTGCGCCGATGGAAGGCGGCCCGTTCGTCACTCAACCCAGCACGGCGACGACGAAGGATCGCGAGCCCCGCGCACGCCGACCGCTCGAGGAGTAGGAATATTGTCTATTTGGACGGCCGCGTTTCGAACGGAGCGAACACGTTCGCTATGATACTTGGTCGAACACTCCGGTTGCCACTTCGTTGTTCGCGCTCCTCCTCGGCAGTTGTGCTTACGAGGGCGCAATCGTGCAGAAGGAATTTCGGCGGCTGCCCTTTCCGGACTCATTAGGAGTGGACGGCATCTATAGGTTTAAACCCCGCGACCGAGATGGCTACGTTCACAGTCAAATGGTGACAGCTGATGTCTTCGCTAGAAGCTGTCCGAAAAGTAAGTGTACATGAGAGCGAGTTAGAGGAAACGTGAAGCGATCAGACAACATCCAAGAGTGGCAAAAGCGAGATAGAGGGCGCTTTGTTTTTCCCAGCGGATCAAGA
>JBDTIQ010000188.1:0-2616 GCA_039936335.1 Chthoniobacterales bacterium | reverse complement strand
TAACAATGCCAGCCCGACAACCGCTGAGATCCTCTTGCTCATGTGGAGACAGGATGAACAGGATTAACAAGATTTACAGCAGGGAAAACAGAGGCCTCTCGGCCGCCCCACCCTAATTCCAAATCCTGTTCATCCCGTTAATCCCGTCCGATTTCCGATTTTCTGTTTTCGCCTCCACCTCGTCGCACTAGATTACGCGCGTGAGCTATCAGGTTTTCGCGAGAAAATATCGGCCGCAAACCTTCGACGACCTCGTCGGGCAGGAGCACGTCACGCGCACGCTCAAGAACGCAGTCGAACAGAACCGCCTGGCGCACGCGTACCTCTTTGTCGGTCCACGCGGGATCGGGAAGACTTCGACCGCGCGCATTCTCGCCAAAGCCCTCAACTGCATCCATGGCCCGACGATCACGCCGTGCGGCGTCTGCGATAGCTGCAAGGAAATCACCGGCGGCAATAGCCTCGACGTGCTCGAGATCGACGGCGCGAGCAACAACGGCGTCGAGCAGGTGCGCGAGTTGCGCGACAACGTCCGCTACGCGCCGGCCAAAGGGCGGTTCAAGATTTACATCATCGACGAGGTGCACATGCTCACTTCGCAGGCGTTTAACGCGCTCTTGAAGACGCTCGAGGAACCGCCCGAGCACGTGAAATTCATCTTCGCCACGACTGAGCCGCAGAAGGTGTTGCCGACAATCCTGAGCCGCTGCCAGCGCTTCGATCTGCATCGGATTCCCGCGAACCTGATTGCGAAACACCTGCAATTCATCGCGACGAACGAGAAGGTGAAGCTCGACCCTGCCGCCGCGCATGCGATCGCGCGCGGTGCCGACGGCGGCCTGCGCGATGCCGAGTCGATGCTTGATCAACTTGTCGCCTTTTGCGGCGACGCGATCGCAGAAGCCGACGTGTTGAACGTCTTCGGTTTCACGAGCGAACAAACCGTCGCGACCTTCTGCGAACAGATCCTGCGGGGCGATACTTCCGGAGCGCTCGGCGTCCTGAATGAACAAGCCGCGGCCGGCAAGGAAATGATGAAGCTGATGAGCGACCTGATCGCCCACCTGCGCGATCTGCTTGTCTATAAAGTTAAGCCGGAAGCGCTCGCCGATGAAGCTGCGCCGGAGCTCCAATCGTCGTTAGGCACGGAAGCAGCGCTTCTGGAAACGGACCGACTGCTTGAGTTGATCGAGCAATTCGCGGCTGCGGAAGGCCGGATGAAATGGGCGCCGAACAAGAAGCTGCACTTCGAGGTCGCGGTCATTAAAGCCATCCAGACCCTAAGCCAGGTGACTCTAAGTGAGGTGATCGATAACCTGACCGCCCTGCGCGGCGACGGCGCGCTCCTTCCCGCTCCTCCTCCCTCTCGTGCTCGCGCTCGTGATCGTGCTCCTGCTCATGATAGAACTTCCGCACCCGCTCCAGAGAATCCAGCCCCTCCTCCGTCGCCTCCCGCCGACGTCGCTAATATCTGGCCGCAAGCCGTTCAACTAACCTATCAACGCCGTCCCTTGATCAAAACCTGGATCGATCTCGCGCAGTTTCTCGGGACTGACGGGCGTAACTTTCTCCTCGGGTTCGCCCCCGACCAGAAGACGGTGATGGAATCGCTCTCCCGTCCGACGAATCGGAGTTTCCTCGAAGGCTTGCTCAAAGAACTGACCGGTCAGGATTGGACCGTGAAGCTCAGCCTCGTCGAAGGATTGCCTTCCGCGTCGCCTCCGACCGAAGAGCGCCGCCCCAGCGCTAATCCCTTACCAGCCAGCAAACAACCTAACGACACCGCGGGGTCATTCAAAGACGACCCGTTAATCAAAGAAGCCCTTGAGATATTCAAAGGCGAAATCAAATCCGTAACCACCTGACCTATGAACCTGAATAAGTTAATGAAACAAGCGCAGAAGATGCAGGAGCAGATGGCGCAGACCCAGGCCGAGCTCGAGGAAAAGACAGTCGAAGTCAGCACGGCCGGCGGCAAAGTCACGGTCGTCGCAAACGGCGCGGGCGACGTCGTCTCAATTAAGATCGCGAAAGAAATCGTCGACCCGGAAGATGTGGAAATCCTCGAAGACCTGATCCTGAGTGCCGTGCAACAAGCGATCACGCAGGGCAAAGAGTTGGCCAGCGGCGAGATGAACAAGATCACCGGCGGCCTTGGATTAGACAGCCTCGGCCTCTAACTCCGCCACCAGGTTTGAATGTAAGATCAAGGTCGCCACCTCTTGCATTAGCGAGTCGGACCAAGAGCAGAGTGCACGCAAGCGAAAGAAGAATTGCCCGAAAGCGAGAGAGGTTAGTCGAAGTTTTCATAGTGGGAAGTTAGTTAGGTTTTTTTTGGCGTTCAGCTTCGAATTTGCCCTCGGAATCGCTGGCGGTCAGCTCGGCGAAGCCGAAAGGCTGCGCGGATTCACAAACTAAGTGCAACACGGACGACGCGTGGAGGGAAGGGAAAAAGAAAGGTTTGGAAGGGGCGGAAGGTTGGCCGGAAAGTGGGGATGAAGTATCGGCAACTGGATGGGGAAGAACGGAGCGCGCTGGCGGCGTTGCGGAGGGTGGGGCTGAAGCCGGCGGAGATCGCGCGGGAGCTTGGGCGGCATCGCAGCACCGTGTGGCGGG
>JBDTIQ010000187.1:0-5472 GCA_039936335.1 Chthoniobacterales bacterium | reverse complement strand
CCGCGATCCCGCAACCCGTGTCGCGCACTGCCATTTCAGTCTCGTTAGGCAAACGCGCGATCGAGACGATGATGCTGCCGCCATCCGGTGTGTGGCGCAGCGCATTGTCGATCAAGTTGCTGAGCGCCCGGCCGAAAAGAAGGGGATCGGCGAAAACCGTTCCGGCACCTTCGCCCCGGATCGTCAGGTCGCGTTCCTCCGCGCTCGCTTCGTAGTAAGCGACGATCTTTTCCGCGGCGGCGCGCGCGTCGAAAATCTCCCGGTGGACCTGTCGTTCGGCCGCTTCGGCCCGGGCGAGGAAAAGCAGGTTGTCGATCATCCCGGAGAGCCGCTCGCATTCCCCGACGCTCGATTCGATCACCGCCTGGTATTCGTCAGGCGAACGCAGCCGGGTCAGCGCCACTTCCGCCTCGCCCCGGATGTTCGCGATCGGCGTGCGCAATTCGTGCGCGAGATCCGCGGAGAATTGCGAGAGCCGGGTGAAGGAGTCCTCGAGCCGATCGAGCATTTCGTCGAAGGCGATCGCGACCGGCTGGAGTTCGCGTGGCCACTCGTGAGGCGGGACGCGCTCGTGCAGGCGATCGGGCGCGACGCGCCGGAGCGAACGGGTCATGCTCGCGAGCGGGCGCAGTCCGCGCTTTGTCACGATCACCGCGATCGCGGCGGACGCGAGCATTCCGAGCACGAGGACCGCTCCGACTAAAAAACCGAAGCGCTTTTCGAACTGCTCGTCCGTCGTGCGATCCTGCGCGATTTGCAGAGTATAGACCTTGCCACCGGCCGCGGTGGGAGCGGCCACGAGCGAGAAGAGCTTTCCGTGCGCGTTGTGATCGCGTGTCGCCCAACCGGAGGAATCCCGACTGCGGGCGAGCTGAAAAACCGACGGCGGCAAAACCGCCGACATCCCAGGCGTTTCCGCGACGACGCGATTCGCCTGGTCAAGCACTCGCACCCAATAACTCGCGCGTTCCCCGGTATGCAGCGTTTTCAATTGCTCGCGCAAAACCGCCGGCCCCCCGGCCGCTTTCAAGTCGGCGCGGACGGCGAAAACTTTATCGGCCAAAACCGCGCGATCCTCCGCGAAGGCGTGCCGGATGACGATCCAGTAAAGGACGCCGATCCCGCAGCAGAAGAGCAGGGCGGAGGCGGGCGTGAAAAGCAGGACGAGCTGCGATGCGATCGAGCGCGGCTCAGTGCGCTTGAAGGACATAGCCTGCGCCGCGGACGGTGTGGATGAGCTTCTTCGGAAAAGGATCGTCCACCTTCGCGCGCAAACGGCGCACCATCACATCGATCACATTGGTGCCGGTGTGGAAATCGATCCCCCAGACGTGCGCGGCGATCTCTCGGCGTGAGACGGTTTCGCCACTGGCGCGCACCAGATGAGCGAGCAGGAGAAACTCCTTGCTCGTTAGGCTGAGCGATTCGCCGGCTCGGGTCGCCTGGTTGCGATGGAGATCGAGCTCGAGGTCATCCACCTGTAATCGCTCCGGCGCCGTCGACGGCCGGCGCAGGAGCGAGCGGGCGCGCGCGAGCAGCTCGGCAAACGCGAACGGTTTCACGAGGTAATCATCCGCGCCAAGCTCGAGACCTTTCACCCGGTCCGGCACCGCATCGCGCGCGGTCAGGAAAAGAATTGGCGTCTGCACACCGCCGGCGCGGACTTCCTCCACGACGGCCCAGCCGTCTTTTTCCGGCAACATGACGTCGACCATGAGAAGATCGAAGCGTCTCTTCAGGGCCAGCTCGAGGCCCGCCTCGCCGTCGAAAGCGACTTCCACCTCATAGCCGGCTTCGCGCAGACCTTTCTCGAGAAAGGCCACCATCTTTTTCTGATCTTCAATGAGCAGGATGCGCATGCGCAGAAGCGTATAAATGCTCGGGTCGGGACGAGCAAGCGTCCGCAGCTGTGAAACGCTATGGTTTTCCGCCGAAAGTCACGAAATCGTCGAGGTCGATCAAATCCATCCAGGTATAAATGTCTTCGCGCGTTTTGGAGAACGAACCGACGCGCCGGAAGAAGAAGATGAGCGTTTCCTGGTCGCTGTCTGGAGTGCGTCGGATCATGTAATCGCTCCATTGCTCGATTTCCCACGGCGTCCGTTTGTATTGCGCGTTCTCATTCAGCCAGGCGAGGATCTCGCCATCGCCGAGGCCGGCGGCGAGCTGTTCTTTTAGCGCCGCTGGATCGAAGCCCAGGAAACTGATGATGTGCTGATCGAATGAAGCGTCGTAGCGAAACTCGCCGTTTGCGCCGGCGACGGTGGCGCGGCCTTTGTCGAGCATCCGCGGCAAAGTCACATAGCCGCCGAGCCGGCAACGCGGGCTGCGTGGCGGGCGTTGGGTGAGATCAGGCGCGGAAATCCTGCGGTCTTCGGGCATGATCTTAACTCGTTAGGCCAACGCGGGAAGTCAACTGCCGGGAGCGTTTATCGATCCGCTCGCCATACGCGCCCCACTCTGCTTAACCTCCACACTTCGCTCGTCTTTCGGCAAATGGTCGCGATCGGTGTGCGCGCCGCGCCGATAGTCGCGCTCACCTCCTGCAGCATCGGCGTGACCCTGGCGATGCAGGCGGCGCATTCCCTCCAGCAACTCGGCGCGGAAGTTTACGTGCCCGACCTCGCGATGGTCTCGTTTCTGCGCGAGATGGGGCCGGTCTTGATCGCTGTGATCGTGATTGGCCGCTCCGGTTCCGCCGTCGCCGCCGAGCTCGGCACATGAAAGTCTCCGAGGAAATCGAGGCGCTCGAAGTGATGGCGATCAATCCGATCAGCTACCTGATCGTCCCGCGTTTTCTCGCGATGATGATCATGTTGCCGGCGCTCACGATCATCGGCGATTAAATCGGCGTGCTGGGCGGTTGGGCAGTCTGCCGGCTCGCGCTCAATTTCGATACCGCGGGATTCATCCTCCGCGCCATCCAGAGCGCGGGCGCGTGGGATTTGTATTCCGGCATGATCAAGAGCGTCGTCTTCGCGTGGCTCATCATCACGATCGCGTGCAACGCCGGGCTCCACGTCGACCGCGGCGCGGAAGGCGTCGGCTGCGCGACCACGAGCGCAGTCGTGCAGGCGCTCCTCGCGATGCTCGTGATGAACGCCATTCTCACCGCGCTTTTCTTCCTCGGCTGATGAATTCGCCTAACGAACCCGTCGTGCAGGCAACCGATCTGGTGCGCAAATTTGGCGACCGCGCGGTCATCGATCATCTCTCGTTTGAGATCCAGCGCGGCGAGACCCTGGTCATCATGGGCGGAAGCGGCTGCGGCAAGAGCACGCTCCTGCGCCACATCATCGGCGTGATGAAACCAACCTCCGGCTCGGTGAAGATTTTCGGCGAAGAGATCACCGGCATGAATGAGCGCGAGCTCGACAAAGTGCGCCGACGTTTCGGCATGTTATTCCAATCCGGCGCGCTCCTCGCTTCGCTCACGGTTGGCGAAAATGTCGCCCTTCCGCTCACCCAACACACCGAACTAAGCGCAGCGGAAATCGACGAAGTCGTTAGGCAAAAACTGGAAATCGTTGGCTTAACCGGATTCGAAACCCTGAAGCCAGCCGAGATCAGCGGCGGCATGAAAAAGCGCGTCGGCCTCGCGCTCGACCCCGAGCTGCTCTTCAGCGACGAGCCGACTTCCGGCCTCGATCCGATCATGACCGCCGTGGTCGACAAGTTGACTCTGGAACTCACCCGCGGCGACGGCGTGACCGCGGTCGTGGTGACCCACGACATGACGAGCGCATTCCGGATCGCGACCCGCATGATCATGCTCGATCACGGCAAAATCATCGCAGAAGGCACCCCGGACGAGATCCGCGCAAGTCCGATCGCGACCGTGCAGCAGTTCATTAACGGCGAACCGGATGGCCCCCGCCCGCTCAACCTCTCCACAGGCGATCACCGCCAACTCGCCCACGTGCGTCCACGACCGCTCGTCGGCGCGCGCGGAAGATTCATCGCAAAACACCATGAAAAAGAACCTCTCCGATTACTTCGTCGCGCTCGCTGTCATCATTTGCAGCGTCGTCCTTTTAGGTGCTCTCACGATCGCGCTTTCCGGTTATCGCATGCATCCGCCGACCCGACCTTTGCGGCTGAATTACGAAGACGTGACCGGAATCAAACTGCACTCGGAAGTGCGCTACGTGGGCGCACCGGCAGGACGGGTTATCGCCATGAAACATCTGACCGCGCAAGAGCGCGCCGGAAAGAAGAACAAAAAGGACGCCGTCCGCGTCACCGTCGAGCTGGATGACAGCCTGCCGCCGCTGCCTGATGACATCACGGTATCGTTAGGCGCGGACACACTGCTCTCGCCGCCGGGACGCCGGGCAAACCAACTTTGCCTAACAATGCCGTGATCGAAGGCGCGCCCGCCGGCGGGATCGAACAGATCGCCAGCCAGATTGGTCCCGTCCTCACAAACGCGAACAAGTTAATAACCAACCTGGACGGAACCGTGGGCAATCTGAACGGCACAGTCACGACGGTGAAAAGCGATCTCGGTCTGTTCCTGCCGAAGCTTCCTCCCGTCGCCGACAGCGCGAAGTCCGATCTCGACGAGCTGCAAAAAGCGATCGCGGGCTTGAACGGCATCGAGGCGAAAGCCGGCAATGTTTTCAAAACCGCGGATACTTTTCTCGGCTCGACCGATCAGCAACTGCGCAAACAAATGGACGAACTCCACGTGATTTTACTGAATCTGAAAGTGATCACGACCCACGCGAAAGCGCTCGTCGACACGCTCGCGGAGAAGCCGAACCGGATCATCTTCAGCGGCAAAGCGAGCAAGCTCACGCCGGAAGCCGAAATCCTGAAAAGCAAAAAAGTGCTGCCGGCGAAGGAGCCGTAACTTCTTCAAATAGCGGCGCCTACCAAGCCGTCATCCCGAGCGGAGCGAAGCGCAGTCGAGGGATCCCGCAGAACTTCCTCAAAGCGCTCGTCGCAGATTCCCAGAAGCTCGACGGGATCCCTCGACTCCGCCTCCAGCTCCACTCTGGATGACAAAATAAAGGCGCACCCGGAATTGAGACGCGTAGTTATTAGTATGACGACGTCTTCGCTTCTTCGCTCGCTTCTTCTTTCGATCTGTTTCTGCACCCTCGCCGCGCCCGGTTTCGCACAGGAAGACGAAATCGCGCCGATCGCTTCGCCACCGCCTGCGCACAATCTCGCGACGCCTTCCGCTGCGACGCTGCCGAACGCTTCGCCTTCGCCGGCGAATCAGCTCTCGGTCGCGAGCCCGACGCCGAGCGCTTCACCCACGCCGGTCCAGCTAACGGATCTACTTTTCAAAAACCTGAAGGCGCGCGCGATTGGACCCGCCGTGATGGGCGGACGCGTCTCCGATCTTGCGCTCGATCCGCGCAACCCCGCGATCTTCTACGTCGGTCTCGCGACCGGCGGGGTTTTTAAGACCTCCGATAACGGCGTCACTTTCAGCCCGATCTTCGACAAGCAGTCGTCGCT